>JAHILC010000225.1 GCA_018897225.1 Actinomycetota bacterium | reverse complement strand
AATTGGTTTTCCATTCTTTTTGCCGTATCTTTTCCTGTGTAATCTAAATTGAGCAGGTAAGTATCTGGAAAGAGGTAACCTTCTTTGCTACTGCTAAGAAATTCGGCTTTTGTTGTATTTGCCCAACCGAGTTTCTCTTGCAGTTTTTCTGCTATTTCTGTTGCTCTTAATCCTTCTGGTATTACAGTCCATTTCTGGTATGGATGATTAACCAGGGTATCCGCTAATTGCCAGGCATTCATTCCTTTTGAAATATTGTATCCGCCCGGTTCAATTTTTCCTTGCCATCCTTTTCTTTTTAGCACAAAGTTAAATGCCAATTCGCTCTTTATATATCCCTGCTCTTTTAATTTGGCAATAAACTCTACTTCAGTGGTGGTTAAGTTTATTACGATTAGTTCTTCCTGTGCTCCTTTTTGGAAAGCTGAGAACTGGTACTTGAATGCAAGACTATCAACATCTGTTTGAGTTATTTCTTCAAGAGAGTATTTTCCTTCAATTTCCCTTAAGGCTTCTTTTCCTTTGAGTTTTACCAAAGCCTCTTCCATAAGCTGATTTTGTCTAACTAAAATTCGATATTTATCTTTTGCACTCCCCGTATTAGCAAGTTCTACGTAAGTTTTTTCACCATTTCCAAATTCTTGGTTCAAGGTTTCTTCCACTTGTGATATAAGCTCATATGCTTGCGCATCGCTTCCATCTTCAGTCATTTTATAAAGTAGAACTAACCATCTAGTACCCTGCATACCAACATCTGCTTGAGTTATTTTCTGGCAACCTGTAAAAACAAGCACTACAGCCAGGATAATAAATATTGCCAATAAAAATTTCTTTTTCATTTTTTTCATCCTATGCTGAAAATTTTACCATTAAAAAGCAATTTATAAAAAACCTTTGAAGGATTTCATGCCATTTTCTGCGTCAATGTTAGCCAGGGTGATGTAAATGGTTGTAAAAAAATTCCCCACTGGTGCCTGGGGAAAAATATTTGCAAAAGTGAGGAATTTTCACCTGCAAAAAACACCATTTGGGACGGTTAGTGAAGGGTTCAATCGGAATTTTTGCGTGAAAAAAGGCTCAACAAGCAGAGTAATACTGCAAGTGAATTATCAATCTCTGAATGCCTTGGAATTGCTTGTTTTTGTCCAGTTTTTGGATTTATATAAATATCATGTTTTGATCCACTTCTCAAAAATATACAACCTTCTTTATTTAATTGTTTCAGCAATTCATTACGTTTCATACTGAGATTTCTTTTAGCTGGTAATTTGAGGGCACATCATCCATTAACATTAATTTGTATGCATCCCTAAGGTTGTCTTCGAGTTCTTTGAGGGTTTCGCCCTGGCTCATAATTTCAGGATGCTCAAGAATTTTACCTAACCAAAATTTTTCACCCTTCCAATAAACCATTCTTATTTTTGTATACATTGTTATCTCCATATAAATTTTATTTTAGAATCATATATATTTTTTATATTATACTCCCAGAATAAACTATCTTATGTATTAAGAATTTATTGCATCAAGAATAATAATACGATGACATTATAGTATAATAGTGTCTAGTTCTAAATCTGTCTATTGAACAATTCAAATAAAATCAATTTTGTTTGTAGAACATAATTTTAAATCTCATGCAAGGTTTTCAATAATATGATCAATGTCCCTTACATTTTCTATACTTATCTTGATCTCAGCGATGCTCCTGGCGCCAAGCTCAAGCTCAACCGCACGGGCTATCTGGGGCTGACTCCAGACGCTGTAGTTCTGGATCTTATCGACAGTACCAAAAGTTTTCAGGATTGCAAGGGCAACTGCCTTTTCTACCTGAGCTGCAAGGCTGCCGGTGGAGCCTGCTATGCTGACAAGAGCCGCCTTTTTCGGCTTTTGGCTGCCGGATTTCTGCGAGGTTGACTCATCATAATAATGTTTTAATAGTCTGCTTAAGAATAGTCTATTTTAGAGTAGACTGTATGTTAATACATACTTTAAAGCAATCTTTTTCTTAGTTCGTCCGGATTAAAATATTTCTGGATGTTAATGCCATTACCTTCCTTATTTGAAGCATGCAAATTTTTATTTTCATAATCATTGATTAATGCTTCAACCTTTTTTCTTCCTTCTTTTGTCTTAACAGCTTCCAATGGGGCTATATTGCCTATAGCGGGGATCTTTGTATTTACCCAGTCATTGTAATAATCTTCCCACCACTTAAGGGCAAATTTTTCCAGTTCAGCTTCCGGTATTTCCAGCTTTTCTTTTTTTTCTGCTTTTTTTGCCTCAGCAGTTTTTAGTTTATTCTTTGAAGACTGGCTAAGAAGATCATTTATATATGTATAATCAGTTTTTTGAAATTCCAGAGGTAATTTTTGAATTTTTTTCTTAAACCTTTCAAGTCTCTCAAGTGAATTTGTCTCAAATGCAAGGCTTTTTTCTTTTAAAAAGATTGTACCGAGAATAGTGTTTTTTTCATTAGACCATGAAAATACTATTTGCTTTTTAGTTTCCTCTACAATCCTGATGTCATTTAATTTTATCAGCTTCATTTTTACTTCTTCCCTGTCAATTACCTTATAGGCGCTTGTCGACATAATCATCTCTTCCTTATCATAATTTACCAACTTCGGCAATGGTCTGGATATTATATGATAAAAATAATGGACAGAAACCAGATAGATAATTACTGGAAAATCTTTTAATATCTTTGAATAATCTACCTTCTTATCAAATAGTATTTTATATTCTTTCCTGTAGATCCGGCAGTATTCTTTGACCATCTCAAGTAACAATGGTTCATCTAAGGGAGGATAAAGTATTGGGGGTGAGCCTTCCATAACATACAGATCTGTGAGCCGGGCAGAATTTTGCTCTGCATCCATCTCGTAAGGAGCAAGCAAGCCCGAAATAATATCATGTTTTACAACTCCTTCGCTTAATTGCTTATCTATTATGCTGTAGTGTTTTTTCGTAAAAATATCCTCAACCTCAACAACCGGATAATTTCCTGTACTGAAATTGTCTATACCGTTTTTATCATTGATACTGAGCACCTTAAAAAACCCGTTTACTGACTGGTTTAATGACTCAAGGAATCTCTTCTCCTCATCTGTAAATCTATCCGGGTAATTCTTCAGGCAATATTTCCACAAATAATTATCATACACATCTTCTGTATTTATAAAGTCAAACCCGAATTCATCTGTTTCTATATTTTTTCCATAATTATCGTCATCGAAATCCATTTCAAATATCGGGTAGCCGTGAGTATATAAAAGTAAAGATGTATCTCTTACAAAATCCTCAAATTCCTGTTCATTTCTTATTTTATTTTTTTTATCAGGATGAAATAAAAGAAAATCAAAAAGATAATATGCCGATTCAGGCGCTTCAAGTTTTAATTTCTCGATACCAAGGTCAAATACCTTAATAGTTGCTGATTGCCTGATTTCAAGGTATCTGTTATATCTGTAATTGCTTAAATTGACTGTCTCTTTTTTACTCAGGCAGCAATTCTTATATTTTTTCCCGCTGCCGCATAGACAGGGATCATTTCTTCCAGGTTTGTAAGATTCTGTCTTATTATTTAAGGGATGATTTTTATTATTTGGGGGATGATTTTTATTTTTCATCTGACTCCTTCTTTACATTCTTCCCTGTAGATTTTATCTTATTCTGTTATATTGTATGCTTTTTATAATCTATTCAGCTCTGTTTTTTATTATCTATTTAGGCTCTATACATTTATTTCAGTAAATATCATATATCTAATAGAGCATCTTTAAAAGTTCTAAATCATTTATTAATTGATCATGGAACTCAAACAGATACTCCAATATCACATTGCCTTTCCAATTATTTTTGACCAAATAACCCAATACTTCTTTGCAAAAAGCATCTATTGGTAAGTGCTGGCTGCTTTTATCTCTGCCTGAAAGATGTACATTTAAAATATTTTCTTTATAATTTTTAAGCAGACTCCATATCTTTTCATTATTTCGTATATGTGAAGTATCAAGTGTCATTGGTAAATTGAATGCAGCTGTTTCATCAGGATTAAATACCCTCCTTTTACCTTCAAAAGTCTCTATACAAAAAATAATTTCATCATTATATAAGTTGGAGAAATACTCAAAATTTTGAAGAGCTCTTTTTTGTGCAGTGACTTTGTCATTTACATTATTTGGATGCAATGTAATATTTTTTACTTTTAAAGCCATGGCAAAATCAACTATCTCCTTGCCCCATTCTTTAAATTTTTCATCTGTAATAGGCGCCTGGACAGCATGAATACCTAAAACTTTCGTACCGTAGGATTTAATCTTTTGGGCAATACTTGGCAAATGCACTCTGACAGGTTCGTATATATCCCAGTAATAGGGCAAAGCAAGTTCTATGGATATACTCAAACCTGAGTATCTATCTTCAACTTGTTCGATTTTATCAAATGATTGCCTTATTCCAAAATTAATCATTTAAAATTATTCTCCATTTTTCATTAATTTTTTCCTTATTGGGCTATTGAGATATGATAAGACAATTTGAGTGAAAATATTACTATTTACTCTGCAATTTTATAAAGCTCCCTTAAAATAAAAATCATTCCTTCTGTATCAAGACCGCAGTAGTCAAGCAGATCTTTTCTTATTTTCTCTATATGTGCTTTATCCGGTTCTTTTTCACCCTTTAGAAAAGTAATATTAAGGTATCTGATGCTAGCCATCTGACCGTTACCTATTTCCATTTCGTCATAGTTTATTCCGGTGAGGGCAGGCAGGACTTTCTTAAGTGATGCACTCCCCTTCTGCTCGGAGCTATAATAATAGAATTTGCCGAAAGGCTCATATAGGTCGACAATCCGCTCTATGACGTCTTCTACCCACCAGTTGTGTTCAGGAAATAGTTTTGCAAGTTCCTTGAGGATATTCTTTTCAAAGGATTCATAATAAACAAGGATTGAGCCGGTGGTAGGACTAATAGAACGGTTATCATCATAGTTAACATCATAGCCTAAAGCTTTTTTTAAACTTTCAAGGAAGCCTGTTCTCGGATCTGCTGCGTCATCCTCGGCAAGAAAATAAAGGTTTCCAGGTTTGGCGTCGGGAGTTTGCATAATATGGCACGAAAACTGGAACGGGATATTCTGGTAGGGCTTCAAACCGTCAAATAACGGAATTGCAGTTGCAAATGTCTCAAAATCAAGAAAGTATAAAGGGTACTGCAGTTTTTTTAAAAATTGCCTGATCCTGTCCTTATCAGTAGATTTGCCGTTTCCTTTTACAGCTCTGTACTGCCTCAGCTGTATATCGTTTAGCGCTGAAGTTTCGTTTATTTGTGAAATTTCAATAATCCCGTTCTGGTAAAAATAACAGGCAACTTCCTTGCCCCTGTAGAGCTCAAAAACATTGTTTTTGGGCAGATGGCTCCAGCAGACCTGTTTCAGGGGGCAGTCGTAAGGGTTATAACAGTTTTTGCTGATGAAAATATCGGGGCAGTT
>JAHILC010000224.1 GCA_018897225.1 Actinomycetota bacterium | reverse complement strand
CAGTTTTATTTTTATTATTAATATAGGTCATTCTTCAATAAATAATTACAAACACTTTCGGGTAATAAATATTTAATTGGCCTGCTAGTTTTAATTCTTTCTCTGATATCAGTAGAAGAAATGGCCAGAGCAGGAATTTCCATTATAAAAATACTATCTTTAGTAACTTGAGGATTTGCATTAATTCCAAAAAGTTTTTTCTTAAGTTCTTCAATTCTTGAGAGATTATAACCTGGCCTTGTGGCAGCTATGAACTTGCACATAGTAATTATTTCTTCAGGGTTTTTCCATGTCAGTATTTCAAGTATAGCATCTGCGCCAGTTATGAAATAAAAAGTCGCACTTTCACCGTAGGTAAATTTCAACTCTTTTACGGTATCAATTGTATAAGATTTACCCTTTCTTGCTGTTTCAATCCTGGATACAAAGAAATGGCTGTTGGAAGCAGTCGCCATTACCGTCATCAGGTATCTGTCTTCAGGACTTGCCAGCTTGCCAGTTGTTTTATGAGGGGGTTGACCTGTGGGAATAAAAATAACCCTGTCAAGCTTGAACTGGCTTAAAGCTTCTTCGGCAGTCACAAGGTGGCCGTAATGTATTGGATTAAAAGTACCACCCATAATACCTATTTTCATATTTTTTTTAACTTCTAATCTGGCCATTTCCGCAAATAATGAATTTATTTGTTGTAATCTGTCTTAAGCTCATTGGACCTCTCCAGTGAAGTTTTTGGGTACTTACTCCTATTTCTGCCCCCATTCCGAACTCCCCGCCATCAGTAAATCTGGTAGAAGCATTTACATATACCGTGGATGAATCAACGTATTTTGTAAAATAACCCGAATTCTTATAGCTCGATGTAATAATTGCATCAGAATGGCCGGACCCATATTTGTTTATATGCTTTACGGCATCTTCGACACTTTCTACAACTTTAACTGCCATAATCAGGTCAAGATATTCTTCATACCAGTCTTCCTCAGTTGTTATTTGAGCTTCAGGATAAATTTCCCTTGTTTTACTGCAGCCTTTAATTAAAACACTTTTACTTTTAAGGCTTCTCAAAACCTTTGGCAGCAACTTTAAAGCAACATCCTTATGTACCAGCAGCTTTTCTGCTGCATTGCAAACACTGGGCTTTTGTGTTTTGGAATTGACAACAATATTAATTATGGTCTCTTCGCTTACATCTTCAAGAATGCTGTCTATATAAACATGACAGTTGCCAATTCCAGTCTCAATTACGGGAATTCTTGAATTGAAAACCACGTTGTCAATCAGGTTTTTGCCTCCTCTTGGTATCAAAACATCAATATAGTCCCTGAGCTGCATCAGCTTTTCAGCATCCTCTCTTTCTGCTGTAGGAACAATTTGAATTATATCTTCAGGGAGATTGTTTTGGTAAAGTGACTGTCTCATTATTTCAGTAATTCTTTTATTTGTAGCAAGAGCATGGCTGCTTCCCCTTAAGATAACACAGCTGCCTGCCTTTATGCCAAGAACCGAAGCATCAACAGTTACGTTTGGCCTGGCTTCGTATATTATGCCTATCACTCCAAATGGAACCCTTATATTCTTAAGAACAAGCCCATTTGGAAGATCGTAACCAAATATTACTTCTCCAACAGGGTCAGTGAGCTCAACAACACAGTCTATGCTTGAAGCAATTTTTTTAATTCCTTGCTCATCAAGCTTCAACCTGTCAAGCATGCTTTCTGATACTTGCGCTTTTTGTGATTTTTCCATATCTGATTTATTTGCTTCAATTATTCCGCCTGATTTCAAAACAAGATTTCTGGAAATGTCTTTTAAAATCTTATTTTTAATATCGGTTTTAGCATTTGCAATGACAGACTCACAATTTTTTGCTCTTTTTGCAATATCAAGTACTAAATCCATAAGGTCTCCCTATTAAAATTTTAAAACATTATAACATAAAAAAAATCATTAAATTAAATATGAGCTGCTAGCTTTTCAGATCTTTTTCGTTAAAAACTACAAGACTGTCCCTGTGTATTACTTCACCGCATAAGGTTGAACCGAATTCTGCCAGTATCTGCTTCTCATTTTTGCCCATTAGCCTGCTTATTTCGTCATCAGAAAAATTGCTGATACCCTTTGCTATTAATTTATCATCAACTGAAAATACTTTAAGCGTGTCCCCTTTACTGAATTTGCCTTCAACTTTAATAATACCTACTGGCAAGATACTTTTACCCTTATTTGCAACAGCATCTTCTGCTCCTCTGTCAATTACAATTTTTCCTTTTGTGCCAGTCCCAAAAGCAATCCATCTCTTGACACTTTTAACCTTGCGTGAAGTCTGTGGCGCAAAAAATGTGCCTATTTTTTCAAAACTGACTATCTTTTCTAAAACATCAGGAGTTTTACTGTGAGCAATAACCATAGCAATCCCTGAAAATGAGCATACCTTTGCAGCTTTTATTTTTGAAATCATCCCGCCTGATCCGTACATTGAACCGATACCGCCTGAAAGCTTTTCAATCACAGGCGTAATCCTTTCAACAAATGAAATAAGCTTTGCATCTTTATCTTCCTGGGGGTTTCTGTCGTATAGCCCTTCAATATCAGATAGTATTATTAACAAATCTGCTTCAGTAAGACTTGCAACCAGGGCTGCCAGCCTGTCATTGTCCCCAAATTTTATTTCCTCGACCGCAGAGCTGTCATTCTCATTTATTATCGGTATCACTTTTAGCTTAAGCAGATCTTCGATTGTGTTTTTTATATTTAAATATTGCGTCCTCCTGGTAGTATCTTCCCGGGTTAAAAGAATCTGGCCAATTTTCAGATCATACTTAGTAAATAAGTCACTATAGGTTCTCATAAGCTCTACCTGTCCAACAGAGGCGGCTGCCTGCAGAGCAGCTATATCCTTTGGCCTTGAAGAAATTTTTAAATACTTCAATCCTGCTGCAATGGCGCCGCTGGTTACAACAATTACTTCTATTTGCTGTTTAACAAGCCCAGAAATTTCAAAGGAAAATTTTTCCATGTTGGATAAATCAAGCCCGCCATCTTTTACTGTCAGGCTGCTGGAACCAATTTTAATGACTACTCTTTTAATTTTTTTAAAAAATTTTTT
>JAHILC010000021.1 GCA_018897225.1 Actinomycetota bacterium | reverse complement strand
GTCTCACCGAGTACGCATTTAAAGCCCATTGCTTCTATATCCTGGGGCTTGCTTATAACACCATTTTTTATATACCAGTCAAGTGTAACTTTTATAGCAGCTTCAAAACCAAAAACATTAACAGTCTCTTTTTGGACAGGATCACTGCCGATATTGTGGGTAAAGTTCGATTCTCCTTCAGATTTAACTTTATCCAAATTTGCCTGCCCCAGAAATTTTATTTCATTCTTTTCATTTATATCTATGATTTTACTCTTAAAAGAAGTACTGCCTACATTTCCAATTCCAATTATCATAACTATCCTTTCAAATAAATTTTATTTTCAAATCTACTTTGATAAAAGTAAGCATATTATAATAATTTTAAAAATATTTGGAAATAACTTGATTTTATTCGATAATGCGATATAATTACTACTAAATTAGTAGTAATTATTAAATTAGATTGAAAATGATGGAAAGGACTTAAAATGGAAAAAAAGAAAATACTTTATATTCAAACAAGCGGTGTAAATACTCCACAAAGGCTATATTCGCCATTTATTCTTGCCCAGACTGCAAAGGCGATGGACATTGAGCCAACCCTGTACTTTCTTGGTGAAGGTATTAGCGTTGTAACAAAAGGAGAAGCCGAAAAAATCAAAATGGGTACATTTCCAACACTTAAAGAAGTTATGGATCAGACTGCTAAAATGGGTGTTAGCATGCTGGTATGCCAGCAAAGCATGCAACTCTTTGGCCAGGACCTGACAGCTGCAGATTTTGTAGAAGGTGCTAAAATTGTTGGAGCAGCTACATTAAACAGCCTGGTGCTGGAATCAGATGGAACTATGTGGTTTTAAATGGCAGAATACGATAATATTTTTTTTGATAATGCTTCTACAACAAAAGTTGATGACAGGGTCTATGCAGAAATGGAGCCTTATTTTAGGCAATACTATGGCAACCCTTCAAGCCTGCACTCCTTTGGTGATTTCGCAAGCACAAAGATTGAAGAAGCAAGGGAAAAAGTAGCAGCTCTTATAAACGCAGTTGAGGAAGAAATATATTTTACTTCGTGCGGCACTGAGTCAAACAACTTTGCTCTTTGGGGAATTGCAAGGGCACTTAAAGATAAGGGTAACCATATAATAACTTCAGCTATTGAACATTACTCGATTCTTAATCCCCTTAAGGAGATGCAGAAAGAAGGGTGGGATGTTACCATTATTCCTGTAGACGAATTCGGATTTGTAAATCCTGGTGATATTAAAAAGGCGATAACTAAAGATACTGTTTTAATTTCCGTAATGCATGCAAACAATGAAATAGGTACGATACAAAAAATCAAGGCAATTGCCACAGTTGCAAAAGAAGCAGTGGTTGCATTTCACAGTGATGGAATTGCAACCGCGGGAATAATCCCTGTGGATGTAAAGGAACTTGGCATTGATGCATATAGTTTTTCGGCCCAGCAGTTGTACGGCCCTAAAGGCGCAGCAGCCTTATATATAAAAAAAGGAATCAAAATAAGACCTTTGCTTCTCGGTGGTACCCAGGAAAAAGGCAGACGGGCAGGTACTGAAAATGTCCCGGCAATTGTTGGGTTCGGCAAAGCCTGTGAAATAGCCCAAGCTGAGTTAAGCGATTGCGTTAAAAACATATCTATTCTTCGCGATAATCTTATAAAAGGAATTAAAGAATCAATTGACAAGGTAAAATTAAACGGGCATCCGGTAATGAGGCTTCCGGGAAATGTCCACATAAGCTATGAGTTTGTTGAAGGCGAGTCAATTCTGTTAATGCTAAACCTTCAGGGTATTGAGGCAGCAAGCGGTTCTTCCTGTGCCTCACAGGCGTTAAAAAGTTCTCATGTTCTTCTTGCCATAAATCTTACGCCCACAATGGCTCAGGGTTCAGTCCTGTTCTCACTGGGTAAATACAACAATCGGGAACAGGTTGATAAAGTCATAGAGATTCTACCTCCAATCATTGAAAGGCTCAGGCAAATGTCACCTTTATTTAAATAGTTTTTATTGCTTGAAATTTAGGTTAAAAAATAATATATTTTAGACCTGTCTAAAAATTCTAAATATTTCTGAATTAAATATAAAAGAGGT
>JAHILC010000223.1 GCA_018897225.1 Actinomycetota bacterium | reverse complement strand
GAGGTTCAGGTGAAGAACCAATAATTTTAAACTTCCCAAAATTGATATAATACATATAAGGTGACGGGTTTGTTGTCCTTAAAGCTCTGTATATATTAAATGGGTTCGAAAGACTATCTATACTAAAGCGCTGGGAAAGAACTATCTGGAATGCTTCTCCGTCAATAATATATTTTTTTGCTTTCCCGACAGCTTCTAAAAATTTTTGTTTGCTAAAATTAGATTTAATATCAAATTTCTTAGTATCATCCATAGAATAGGAAAAATTATTGCCATTGCCATTTTTACTGCTTAAAAAGATTTTTGACTCTATTTCCTCTATTTTTTGTATTGATTGAAAATAAGCCTTATCTGTATCTTTTTCTGTATCTTTTTCAATTTTTACTGTGGAAATAATTTTCATTCTGTTTAGAAAATGGTCAAAAACTATAACCAGATCAGTTAAATATAGCATTATTTCCGGTAATGATAGCTTGTCTTTAGCAAGTTTGATATTTTCAAAATATTTAACCAGGTCATAGCTTAGATATCCTACAGCCCCTCCCACAAAATGATTTAATTCGGGATTTTTATACAAACGGTATTCACTGATCACCTTTTCCAATTCATCCAAAGGAGACCTCGTTTTAACTTTTACAACTTCTTTACCAGAAGTTTTCATGGTAAAAACTCCATCTTCAAATTTTATCAGAGAGCTGTTTCCCGCTCCAATAAAAGAGTAGCGGGATAATTTTTTTAACCCCTCCATGCTTTCAAGAAGGAACATCTCCTTTTCTAATCCACCTGCTTTTAAAAATATTGAAGCAGGTGTTTCAGTATCAACCATATATTCTTTATAAACAGGTATTAAATTATATTTTTTAGCTTTTGCCAAATATTCTTCTTTTGACGGATGCATAATACTCATATTTTTAAATAATCTAATTTCTAGTTTTTTTATATTTTTTATAGACTGATAAGTTATACATTTTTTTTAATAACCCAATTAAATAAAAGAGAGTACTTCCAAATAGCTTTTTTATTTTTTAAAAGCTTGCCTTATTTGGAAAGACTCTCTGATTTTACTTAATAATTAAAACTAACTATTTAATTTTTTAGTCTTAAAGGAAAAGAAAAAGATATTGAAATAAACAAAGGCAAAGCTTACTTTCTAGCTTCGCCAGCAAGCATTGTCTTTTAGCAGAATGATGTTTTTAAATAAAAATTCAGAAGAATTTATTTTAATTTTATCTTTAAAATATGGCATCAAAAAATTCAATAATATGATATTCTTGTTTTATTATTATTCTTAATTTTTTTAATATTACCAGCAATAAATAATTAAGTCAAATCCGTGTTCCCCATGTTACAAGATTCCCATACTGTAAAATAGCCATAATTAGTTATGTAATCTACTAAATTCTATGCTTTTCACTTTTATCTTCAACCCATTCTAAACTATTCTCATCTGAAGCGCCATAGGTTCTATCTTTCCAGTTTACACCTTTGCCAAACTTGGATTGAATGTATGAATTCATTGCAATAAGTGATATATATGCAACAGAAATAGGAGTAAAAAAAATATCCAGAATTCTTTCTTTAAATCTTATTGCACACACGACCTTTATAAAAAATATTAAAAGTATTTGAATGATGTTTAAAGTTATCAGTCTTGCCGACCAGTCAAAAACAAAAATTCCCAGGGGCAGTAAAACAAACGGAACTATAAATATTAATGAAATGAAAAAAACTGCAACAGCCTCTACTAAAAAATTGCAATCAAAAGCCGCATAGATAAACCTTGAAAATCCTTTTACGACATCGAAAAGGTTAGTATACATTCTACAGAAAATACTATCGCTGCCATCATAAACCATAATCTTAAAGCCATATCTTTTTACCTGTTTTGAAATATTTATATCTTCAAGGATTTCATCTTTTACTGATTCAAATCCGCCAATCTTTTCATAAACTTGTCTTTTAAATAAGAAAAATTGCCCTATTGCTGTACTAAAAAATGGACCTTTTGTATGTTTAACAAGAATAAGTGGCATGAAGGAAAGTATTGCAAAATGAATGAAGCGTATTATCATTCTCTCAGAAAAAGTTACAGCAATCTGTCTTGGATAAATAGAGGTAACATCAAGCTTGTTTTTTACCAGTGCAGCAAGGGAGCCGGAAATTGAATTGGGATAATGCAGAGTATCTGCATCTGTAAATACAAAATATTCTCCTTTTGCAATTTTAGAGAGCTGATGGCAGGCAAAACATTTACCTTTCCACCCTTCTGGAAGTGGCGCTCCTTTTATAAGTCTTACCCTGCTGTCCTTTTTAGCAAATTCCTGCACAATTTGACCTGTGGCATCAGTTGAATTATCATCAAGCACTAGTATTTCTAAATTTGGGTAATCCTGTTTGGTCATAGAATTAAGGATTTTTCTGATATTTTTTTCTTCATTTCTTGCAGGAATTAGAACTGAAACCAGTGGAGGTGTTTTTAATATATTCTCTGGAAGTTTAAAGCTCTTTATATTTTTGAACAAAATATTATTGATGATAAAATTGATCACTATTATGGCAAGAGCAAAAACAATAAAATATTGATAGTACGCTATAAACATTATTAATATTCTTAATTAGGTGTTGTAAAAATTTTAATAAAGAACATATATGCCCATCAGGATTTTATATTTATACAATCATAATGTATGTATAAATAAATTACAAGATAATTTTTACCTTTTTCAAGTAACTATTACAAAATTATTTTATCTTTATAAAATAAATTATTAAATAAAGTTTTATAGGATATTAATTTTGGATTTTATTTAAGAAGTAACCTGATGCTTTTTTTAGCTAACTTACCCCAATTAGTACCTAAGGGGTTAATGAGACCTTGCATAAGCAATCCTATGGTTATTGCAAAGAGAATTTTAGATATATCTTCAGTATCTGTTTTTTTAATTGAACCTTTTTTAACTCCTCCGTTTATAGCATTTGCAAAGAAAGTTAAAAAACTGGTGTTAAATTTCAATACATATTTTTTTAATTTTGGATCATTAATAGCTTTTATATATAGTTCTAAAAAGATTGGGAGCTGTCTCCCTGCTTGTTCAAACACCGGTTGCATTTTTTCTGCAATTTCAGTTAGTATTTCTACTGAGTTTTT
This sequence comes from Actinomycetota bacterium, assembly GCA_018897225.1. GTDB lineage: Bacteria > Actinomycetota > Humimicrobiia > Humimicrobiales > Humimicrobiaceae > JAHILC01. The sequence continues at coordinate 1,939 of JAHILC010000223.1, read as the reverse complement.
TGATTCAAATTGAATTGAGCTTAATTGAATTGCCATCTTATTTACCCATCTATCCAATAACTCTATTAGAAATTGCTGCTTGGTAGGAAAGTGATGATAAAAAGCGCCTCTGGTTAAGCTAGCCATCCTGCAGATTTCATCAATATCTGTTTCCCCGATTCCCTTTTCTGTAAAGTATTTTTCTGCTGCATTTAAAATATTATTTCTAGAGTCTATTTTCCTTTGTTCTTTATTCATTAAGTTTACTTTTTAAAAATTGATAAAAACAATATAGAAGAATCGTTAATTTTCTATATCAGAAAAATTTCTCAAATTATATTTTAAAAATGTAACTATTCAGGTCCTAAAATTTTGAATTAATAATAATCTAACCTTTATGATAAATCAACGTTACGAATTGATTTATTTAAAAAGTATGTAAAAATCACGTTACCAAAGAATCCATTTAATTCATAATCCATTTCAGGTTCAATTATTGACTTTTCACTTCTCGCAATAATCTTGCAGGGTTCATATTTTATTTTTTTATTTCAAAGTGGCAATTTCACTATATCCTGATTTAAGAAGTATGGCAAATACAGGGAACTTGAAGGTAATTCATGATATAATTCAAAATTAATAAAAGAAAAATTTTCCTCAGGGGCGCTAAGGAGGTGTAATTTTTGGAAAAGCTTAAGAAAGTTTTAAGAGAAAAAAGTAAAAGCATAAATGGGATATACATATCATCATATGTACCAAGAAAATGTGGAATTGCTACCTACACAAAAGATTTAACTAGAGCTATTAACCTTATAAACCCATATTCCAAAGCAGAAATTCTGGCATTAATTAGACCTGAAGATAAAATTGATTATCCTCCGGAAGTTAAATTTAAAATCAATCAGTATAAAATTGGTTCATATACTAAAGCTGCTGAGCATATTAATAAATCCAAAACGCATATAGTTGTTTTAGAACATGAATTCGGCTTATATGGCGGTGAATTCGGGCAATATATTATTAAACTGATAGAAATGGTAAAAAAACCCTTAATTGTTACTGTTCATACAATACCTGATGATGCCAATAAAGGATATGGCTTAGTTCTAAAGGATGTAATTAAATTTGCAGAAAAAGTAATAGTTATGATGCCCGAAAGCTTGCAGAAACTTATAAAAAGATATAGCTGCCCAAAAGAAAAAATAGAAATGATCCCTCACGGTGTTCCAGATATAGCTCTGGAACCTAATGATAAATATAAAAAGAAAAAGGGTTTAGCTGGTAGAATAATTCTTGGCAATATAAATCTTTTATCAGAAGTCAAAGGAATTGAATATACAATAGAAGCTTTAAGTGAGATAAAAAGGCATTTTCCCGGTGTCCTGTATTTAATAATCGGCCAGACGCATCCTGTTGTACTGCAAAGAGAAGGTGAAAAATACAGGAATTTTCTAAAAGAAAAAATAAAACAGAGTAATTTACGGGAAAATGTAAAATTTATAAATGAATATATATCTTTAGATGAATTAATTGAGTGGTTAAAAGTAATAGACATATATATAACTCCATATTTGGACCCGCAGCAATCCGCTTCAGGCGCTCTGGCATATGCAATTGGAGCGGGTAAAGTATGCATTTCAACTCCCTATTTATATGCAAAAGAAGTTCTGGCAGAGGCAAGAGGAATAATTGTGCCTTTTCGAAACTCCCAGGCTATTGCAGATGCTGTAATAGATATATGCGGGAACCCCCAAAAAAAATTAGCGATTGAAAAGAAGACATATAATTTCGGAAGATTGATGACCTGGTATAATGTAGCTCTACAACACCTGGAATTATTCGATGAGGTTATAGGTAAATATGCAAATGTAAAATCTATTTAACGTAATTAAACTAAAACTTTTTTACTAAAAAAATTAAAAATCGTTTTTAAATCATATAAGAAAAAACTTTTATGGAT
>JAHILC010000222.1 GCA_018897225.1 Actinomycetota bacterium | reverse complement strand
ACAGGCCAATATCACCATATGCGGCAACAAAAAAAGCCGGAGAACTTATCTGCTATACTTACAGCCATCTCTTTAATATTTCAGTTTATTGCTACAGGTTCTTTACAGTATACGGGCCAAGACAGCGACCCGAAATGGCAATACATAAATTTACAAGGCTGATAACTGAAGAAAAACCCATAGAGATTTTTGGTGACGGAACATCTTCAAGGGATTATACATATGTGGAAGACATTGTGGATGTTATTGCATCAAATCTTGAAAATGTGAAAGGATATGAAATTATAAATCTTGGGAATTCCAACCCTGTCAAAGTCACTGAACTTATCAAATTTATTGAAAAAGCCGCAAATAAAAAGGCGCAAGTTAAATACGGTCGCGTGCAAGCCGGGGATGTGCCTGTCACATATGCGGATATATTAAAGGCAAAGAAAATGTTAAAATATAACCCAAAAACCCGGATAGAAGAAGGTATAAATAAGTTTACGGCATGGTATATGGATGCCAGAAAAAGTGGAAAACTTTTTTAAAAATTAAAAAAAATGAAAAATAAAGAAACTAAAAACACAAATAGCTTGTCAAGCGGTAAAATAGAAATCTCTGTAGTAATTCCTGTTTATAACGAGGATGATAATGTTTGGCTGCTGTATGACAACCTGGAACCTGTGCTTTCAAAACTAGGTAGAAATTATGAGGTCATTCTGGTAGACGATGGCAGCAATGATGGCACTTATAATAAGCTGCGGCAGTTGCATGAAAAAAATAATCATTTCAAGGTAATAAAATTCAGAAGAAACTTCGGGCAGACTCCGGCAATGCGCGCAGGATTTGATTTTGCAAGTGGCGGCATAATCATAACTCTTGATGCGGATCTTCAGAATGATCCTGAAGATATTCCTAAAATCCTTGAAAAAATGGATGAAGGCTACGACATAGTCAGTGGATGGAGAAAAAACAGGAAGGATAAGGCTTCAAGAAGATTTCCTTCTACCATCGCTAATAAGATTATTTCTGTTTTATTTAGAGTCCGGCTTCACGATTATGGCTGCACCTTAAAAGCTTACAGGAAAGAAGTGCTGGATAATATCGAGCTTTACGGAGAGATGCATAGATATATTCCTGCAATTGCAAGCTGGATGGGAGTAAAGGTAGCTGAAATACCTGTGAATCACCGCGCAAGAAAATTTGGCAAAGCCAAATACGGGATTTCAAGAACAATAAGAGTCATCCTTGATATTATTACAATAAAGTTTATATTGACCTATTCAAAAAAACCCATGCAGATTTTTGGCCTTGCCGGCGTATTTACAAGTCTTGTAGGTTTTATAGTAACATCCTATCTTATAGTTGAAAGGCTCTTTTTTGACAAGCCTCTTTCGACCCGGCCATTATTTATCTTAACAATATCTATGATATTCATAGGGATGCAGATGATAACTATGGGATTGCTGGGTGAAATCATGATGAGGACTTATCATGAAGGCACTGGTAAACCTACATATGTTATAAGGGAAATAGTAGACAAGTGATTACTCTCCATGACTAAAAGTCAGGAGCTTCTACGGATTTGATACCGAGAGAGTCTAATCCAACTCTCAAATTGGTTACTTACAAAATTTTACGTATTTCAAGATTTGGAAATACAACCATATATTTTGTCAAAGAACTATGATTAGGATAGCATGAAATTTAAAAAAAATAAAGAGCAATTCATCCCCATGAATAAATTCGGGGGCTTTCTTGCAGTATGTTATGTAAATGAAAAAAATAAGGCACTTTCTTAACCTTCCAAAAATATATTTTTCTTATATTTTCAGGACAAAAAAATGCAATTACCTGCCGATAAGATTGTGGATTGAAACATCCAGCAGGTGCAATCTGGCATGCCGTCTCTGTGTAAATAAAGATATTGATCCATCTCTTAAGGGAGATATGGATTTTGACCTATACAAGAAAATAATAAATGATGTTTGGCGATATGTTTTTGACGTGAATCTTTTTCACAGAGGTGAGCCGCTGGTTAATCCGAGAATCGTAGATATGATAAAATATGCAAACAGCAAGGCAATAAAAACCAGGATTCATACCAACGGTGTGTTGCTTAACGAAAGCTTAAGCCGGGAAATAATAAAGGCAGGATTAAACCTGATTTCTTTTTCGTTTGATGGCTACACAAAAGACACATATGAGAAAAACAGGATTGGCGCAAGCTTTGAAAAAACCCTGGACAATATAATTGCTTTTTTAAAATTAAAGAAAGAGATGAAATCCAAAACTCCTTTTACAATTGTCCAGATCATGGAATTTGATGAAAATTTATTTGGGTGCGATTTTGAAATACAGAAAAACAATTTTATGAAAAAATTTGAAAATCTTTCTCTGGATAAGATAGTTACCCGTAACCCTCATAATTGGGGCGGGCTTCTTGAAATAGAAGGTATTGAGAAAATAGACAAGTCCCGGGCTAAAATAATTCCATGCACTTTTCCATGGTATTCTCTAACAATTTTTTATAATGGAAAAGTTCATCTTTGTCCTCAGGACTTTGAAGGTGAGATTCTGGCAGGAGATGTCTCCAGGGACTCTATCAAAGATATATTCAACAATGAAGTCATGGCCAGGATGAGAACGAACTTTAAAAATAAAACTATTGAAGGCATAAGCCCATGCAATAACTGCGACAGGATCTGGCGCGAAACTGTTGCAGGCATACCCAAAGAATACCTGAAAGTATTTTTAAAAGACAGTGTGAGAAAAAATTAAGTTATGGAGGAAATCATGAAAGCTTTGGTAACTGGCGGAACAGGTTTTACCGGAAGCAACCTTGTAAAAAAACTCAACAACCAAAACTATCAGGTGCGTGTACTTGCGCGCTCTGGCAGTAAAACTGACTTACTGGCGCAAATGGGAGTTGAAATTGTTACCGGAGATATAAAAGATAAGGAAAGCGTATTTGAAGCCGTTAAAGGAACAGACGTTATTTTCCATATTGCTGCTGCTTTCAGGCAGGCTAATCTGCCAGACAGTGAATATTGGGAAGTTAATTTTAATGGAACAAAAAATATCCTGGATGCCGCTTTGAAATACAATGTAAAAAGACTTGTGCATTGCAGCACTATAGGAATAGTAAGCTCGGTAAAAAACCCCCCTGCAGATGAAACAGTTATGGCCTGCCCTGACGATGTGTACCAACAATCCAAGTGCGCAGCAGAATTTGAGGTATTGAACTACGTAAAAGAAAAAAATCTCCCGGCATCTGTAATAAGGCCTTGTGGAATTTACGGCCCGCAGGACATGAGGCTACTTAAAATGTTTAAAATGATTGCCGCAAAAAAATTCCTTTTTTTTGGAAACGGCAACGCTCTTTTTCATATGGTTTATATTGATGATCTGGTAGATGCTTTCCTGCTTTGCTCCCGGAAGGAAGAAGCTGTTGGTGAAGTTTTCATAATTGGCGGTGAAAGATATACAACATTAAATGAGCTTTCAAAACTGATAGCAGCAGAATTTGAAGTCCCACCCCCCAAAATTCACATACCTTACCTGCCTTTTGAAGTCGCAGCCGCAGTAGTGGAATTTATTTATGCAAAACTGAAAATAAAAAAAGAACCGCCAATTTACAGGAGAAGAATGGCATTTTATAAAAAAAGCAGGGCTTTCAGTATTGAAAAAGCAAAAAGGATTCTGGGTTATAGTCCCAGGTTTGATTTAGGGACAGGAATCCACCTTACTGCCAAATGGTATATGGAAAATGGATATATAAAGAAATAAAACGGATATTTTTTTAACTTATGGCAAATCTTGCTAATAATAAAAATCTTAGAGCTGAGCAAGCCGCTACCCGCGCTGCTTCAGCTGACGAAACGAATAATGCCGACAAAAAGATAAAGGTCTTAATGATAGCGCCCACACCATTTTTTGCAGACCGTGGCTGCCATGTAAAAATACTCGAAGAGGTAAGGGCTCTATCCAGGAGGAATATTGATGTAAAAGTTGTTACCTATCATATTGGCAGAGATATTGAAGGTGTTGATATCCAAAGAATTGTCAATATCCCCTGGTATAAGAAACTGGAAGCAGGTCCTTCAATTCACAAATATTATCTGGACCTCTTGCTGGCTTTTAAAGCCATCAAAGTTGCTGCAAAATTCAAGCCGGATATCATTCATGCCCATCTTCACGAGGGTGTCTTTGCAGGGAAAATCGTCCAGTTCTTTATAAGAAAACCGCTTATTGCAGATTATCAGGGCAGTATGGTGGGAGAAATGCTGGACCATGGTTTCATGAAAAGAAACAGTTTTCCTTTCAGGTTTAACAGCTGGCTTGAAAGAACTATAAATAAATGGCCGCAGAAAATCATTTTCAGTTCATCTGGTGCAAAAGAATTTTTCCTGGCAAATTTTAATGTCAATCCTGAAAAAGTGGTTAGCTTTGTTGAGGGGACAAATACTGATGAATTCCATCCGGGATATGACACATCCCAGTTGAGGAAAAAGCTCGGCATGCCAGGTGGTAAAAAAATAGTAATCTACCTTGGAGTTCTGACTAAGTATCAGGGAGTTGACATCCTGATCGACTCCATAAACGATGTTAAGCGTAAATTTAATGATGTTCACTTTTTAATAGTAGGCTTTCCAAATTTAGAATACTACACCGAAATGGCCCAAAAACTAAGGGTTTCTGACTGGGTCACTTTTACCGGCAGGGTAAACCATGGAGACGTGCCGAAATATTTAAACCTTGGAGATATCGGTGTATCTTTGAAGTTATCAAAAACGGAGGCTAATGGAAAATTGTTCGGCTATATGGCAGTAGGGCTGCCATGCCTGGTGTTTGATACTAAAACCAACAAAGAAATACTTGGTGACACGGGAATTTATGCAGAATATAATAGTAAAAAATCTTTTGTGGAAAAATTAATTTTTCTTCTCGAAAATGAAAAAACCGCAAAAGAATATGGTAAAATGGCAAGGCTGAGAGTTTTGGAAAAATATACATGGGACAATACTTTTTCAAATTTCATAGATATTTATAAGGATGTTTTGCAAAAAAGCAAAAGTTAAAAATCGTATTAAATTTAATTAATTATTGTAAATAATTCAATTT
>JAHILC010000221.1 GCA_018897225.1 Actinomycetota bacterium | reverse complement strand
TCTACCTGTTTCAGAATTAGAAAACAGGTTAGAGGAATTGCCCCAGGATAAGCCAATAATTGTCTATTGCAGGTCAGGAAACAGGAGCACAAGCGCTGCAAATATTCTGCTGGAGAAAGGTTTTAAGGAAATATTCAATATGACGGGCGGTATTACAGAGTGGCAAAATAAAGGTTTTCCGGTAATAGTTGAAAAATAAGAAATTAAAAATAAAATTGAAAATTGGAATTAAAAAGAATAAAATAATTATATAAAATATTTTTATAAATATTACTTAAGATTTTAATTATTAAAATAAATCTAAGGTGGGCAAAATGGATAATTTAAATGAAGACATATATAGAAGAAGAGGAATAGGCGGAAAGCTTATTATTTTTGGAGTCATACTTGGCATTTGTCTTATAATTGCTGCTGGCATAGGTTCATTTACTTTTTACAAGGTAAGAACCGGAACTGAAACTTTAGCAGTTACAGGTTCGGTTAAGCAGAAAGTGACGTCAGACCTGGTTAAGTGGACAGGCACCTTCCAGAGAAATATCCCACAGGAAGATCTCAAGAATGGCTATGCTCAGATGAAGGCTGACGAGGCTTTAGTGCTTAAGTTCTTTAAAGATAATGGTTTTGACGAAAGTGTAGTGCGAATTACGCCAATATTTATGGAAGCGCCATTTCAATATGATCCAAATGCTCCCAAAGAATATATATTGAGGCAAAACGTGGAAGTTCAGTCAAATGAAATACAGAAAATAACTTCAATGGCAAAAAACACCCAGGTATTAATTGATCAAGGAGTTATTTATTCTACGAATTACCTTGAATATTATTATACAAAATTACCGGAACTCAGAATTGCTTTACTCAAGGATGCTGTTTCTGATGCCAAGATGAGAGCGCAGAAAATTGCCGAAAGTACAGGTTTGCAGGTAGGTTCCATAAAATCGGCAAATGCAGGTGTTGTACAAGTGTTGCAGGTAAATTCAACAGACATATCGGATTACGGAGCTTATGACACAAGCACAATTGAAAAAGAAGTAATGGTTATAGTTACGGCAATATTTAACCTGAAATAAATCTATCTTTTATAAGCTTAAGTTCATCTTCATCTCTGACGTCATAGCTTCTGCCTTTCCAGTATACGCCAGCAGAAAGTTTTGATATTACAGCAGAATATATTGAAATTAAAATCAGGTAAATGATTGAAACGGGTTGAAGAAAAATATCCACGAATTTATGCTTAAATCTAATTGTCAGCATTAATTTCAATGCCAGTAAAATAATTATCTGAACGCATATGGCATTTATTATTATTTGGGGCCAATCAAAAATAAGTATACCCAGAGGAAGCAAGATGAATGGCGCCAGGAATAATAAAAAGACCATGATAGTGACAAAACCCTGCATGAAAATACTATAATCAAATGCTGCGGCCAGAATCTTTGCATACCCTTTAACAACTTCGTCAAAATTGTGATACATCCTGCAGTAAAAGTTATCCCTTCCATCAAAAATCATGAATTTATACCCGTGTTTTTTTACTTGTTTTGAAATATGCACATCTTCCAATATCTCTTTTTTTACCGATTGATGTCCGCCTATATTTTCATAAACCTGTTTTTTAAAAAGCATGAACTGTCCAATGGCGGTGCAGAATAGTGGACTTTTAGATCTTCGCATAAGCGTAAGTGGAAGGAATGCCAGTACAAAAAAATTGCCGAAAGGCACCATCATTCTTTCATGAAAAGTAACTGTAATTTGCCTTGCAAAAATGGACAATGCATCAACTTTGTTAACCAAAAGAGCGGCCAGAGCACAGGATAACGAGTTTTTAAAGTGAAGGGTATCCGCGTCTGTAAAAAGCAGGTACTGGCCACTTGCATATTGTGAAAGCTGCCAGCAAGCATAACTTTTACCCAGCCAGCCTTTTTCCAGCTTTTTACCTTTTACAAGTTTTATCCGGCTGTCTTTTTCTGTCCATTTTCTAACAACTTCCTGCGTGTTGTCGCTGGAATTATCATCGAGAACAATTATTTCAAAATTTGGATAGTCCTGTCTTGTAAGTGATCTCAGGCATCTATTTATGTTTCTCTCTTCATTTCTGGCAGGTATGAGTATGGAAACCTTAGGAGGATCATTTATAATTTTTGCTGGCAGCGAATAAGTTACAGTATTCCTGAAAAGGTGGTTATTAACAATGAAGTTAATAAGAATAATTATCAGGATCAAAACAATAGAAAATTGGTAAAGCAATATTATTTCCATAAGTTTTGTGCTCAACCAAAGTCAACAATTAATCATCTTAGCCTCATTATACCCAAAATAAGCATAAATTAAGCATAATTTTAAAAGATTTTCTTAAAAAAGAACTTCATGTGTTGCTATGCGTTTTGGATTTGGTAGGCGATATTGGATTTGAACCAATGACCTCTGCGATGTCAACGCAGCGCTCTAACCATCTGAGCTAACCGCCCGGATATATAAATTATAAGTCTAATTCTTTTCAAATCAAAAAATATTATAAAGATATATAAGAAGAGAAGAAATATTTTTTTATCCCATATATCCGGTCCTTTAGAATATAAATCTTACAAGCATTATAACAATGGTAATAATGAATCCTGCTACCAGAATAAAAAAGATTATTCTTGAAACCAGGCACCCTGCTCTTGCCACACCTTTAAATCCAAATATGCCTGCAATTATTGAAAGCACTAAAAAAACTATTGCTAATGTAATAAGTAATGTTAACATCTTGCTCCTTTTACTGTTTATATAATATTATTTTTTTCAATTATTTCATCCTAGGATTTAAATTTTAATTGCCTAAAAAAATAATTTTGTTTAAATATTATGTAAATATTATATACTTTATTTGTCCTGTTATAAATAAATTTAAAGGAGGTAAACATGCCCGAGAATGAAGAAGGCAAAAAAAGCCCGGGGGGAAGCTTTGCCGATATGTTTAAAGAATTCGGCAGCGCCATGTCTGAAATATTTAATGATCCCAAGCTTAAGGAAAAAGCCAAAGAATTTGGTGAAAGCGCATCAGCATCCGCAAAAATTTTTGCAAGCAGGTTTAAAGACGAGGATGTAAAAAAGAAATTTAAGGATGTAGGAAAAGCCGCAAAAAACTTTGGCGAGGGAGTGGCAGATTATTTTAAAGATGACAAACGAGGAGTTGATTGAAAACGAAAAACATAAAGTTGTTTCCACTTCAGCAATGGAAGTACTCGAAGAATATTTAAGAAACAATCAGAATATGAGCGTCAGTATTGAGGGCAGGCTTGTATACCTGTAGAAAATAAAGAACCAGGCATTATTTTAAGCCATTTTTATATTTTTGAATTAAAATTTATTTAAAAAACAGGAGAGGTAATTTTGGATATTTATAAAGAAGCGCTGCTGCTTCACAAAGACAAAGTCGGGAAAATTGACGTAATAAGTAAAGTTAAGACCGAAAACGGGCATGACCTTGCTCTTGCTTATTCACCGGGAGTTGCACAGCCATGCAGGGAAATTGCAAAAAATCCTGCACTATTAAACACTTACACTGCAAGGGGCAACATGATTGCTGTGGTTTCAGATGGCTCTGCAGTGCTGGGCCTTGGCAATATCGGCGCAAAAGCATCTTTGCCTGTCATGGAAGGTAAATGCGTGCTATTTAAGCAGTTTGGAGGAGTTTCTGCATTTCCACTATGCGTTGACAGCCAGGATAATGACCAGATAGTTAACCTGGTTAAGCTGCTTGAGCCCTCATTTGCAGGCATAAATCTTGAAGATATTTCTGCTCCGCGATGTTTTGAAATAGAAGAAAGGCTAAAAAAAGAAACGCAAATGCTTATTTTTCACGATGACCAGCACGGCACAGCTATTGTAACACTTGCAGGGCTTTTTAATGCATTAAAGATATATGACCTGGATATTGGCGCAATTAAAATAGTAATGGATGGCGCCGGGGCTGCAGGGCATTCCATCATTAAACTTCTTTCCAGACTTGGAGTTAAAAATATCCTGGCTTGTGACACAAAGGGGATAATTTACAGGGGCAGGGAAGGTTTAAATTTTGCAAAAGCAGAAATTGCAGGTCTTACAAATCCTAATAATATTAAAGGCAACCTAATCGATGCAGTTGAAGATGCGGATGTTTTCATAGGTGTTTCAGTCGCTGATCAGCTAAAGCCTGAAATGGTCGCAAAGATGAGAAAGAAACCAATAATATTTGCTCTTGCAAATCCGGAACCAGAGATAAAGGTTGATCTGGCAATGAGCATTGGCATTGAAATAATTGCTACGGGGCGTTCAGATTATCCGAATCAGGTAAATAATGTTTTGGCTTTTCCGGGAGTATTCAGGGGGGCTCTGGATGCAAATGCTAAAGATATAAATATGGATATGAAGCTGGCCGCAGCAAAAGCGATAGCAGCTATTGTCGAAAAAGAATTAAGGCTGGATTATATAATTCCTAAACCTTTTGATACAAGAGTTTTGCCATCAGTTGCTACAAGTGTTGCAGCTGCTGCAGTGGCAACAGGAGTAGCGCCTGCAGATACGGATCTTGACTGGATAGAATATAAAGCTAAAAATATTTTAAGGAAATAATTCTTTTTTAATTATTTTTTATATCGGGTATTTCATCATTAAAATCTTCCCACAGGCTATCAATCTGCGCTTTTTTAGAAAGATCCAATTTGCATACGCTTACTCTGCTTCAGAGGTCTTAGCAAACAATCAGATTTTTTTTGCTTTTCTAAAAATCTTTTACATGTACCCATCACATCACCTCATAATGCATCGGCAGATGGAATTTA
>JAHILC010000220.1 GCA_018897225.1 Actinomycetota bacterium | reverse complement strand
TTTCTATGCGTTTTGGCAAGCAGCCTCACTTAGTGGTATGTTCCTAATACGATAAAATCTTCCAGTTTTTCTTTCAATTCAAATTTATTGTAATTGAACAACAGCTCATATTGAGATGGCGGATATAAAATAAGTGTTCGTTTGCGACCTGTTAAATGTTCCCCGACCTTACCTGCAAGTTCAAAAGATGATGAACCTGTGACTACTATTTTAATTTTTGGGACATTGTCTACTATTGTCATAAAGTGTAGATCTATAATCATTATAAGCAGGGATTTCTTTATTAAAGCCATCATTTGCGAAATTATAAAAAATAATATTGCATATTAATCATGTTTATGGTAGTTTAGTTATACAAACAATAAGGAGGTTATACTTTGGCCCTTATAGTAGGTTCTAAAGGACAAATTGTTATATCCAAAGAAATACGTGACAAGATCGGGGTTAAGCCGGGGTGGTTAGCACTTGAGCGGTTGACCGGTGATTATGTAGAGGTCTATTTTGTCCCGCCTGAACATAGTAAATCTTTGAAAGGTTCTCTTCTTCCTTATATTAAGACACATATTGCCCAGGGCAAAGAATGGAATGAAGCTCGAGATAAAGTCTGGGACGAAGCAGCAAAAAAGAAGATCGTTGGGAGCAAGGAAGGATAGGTGAGCGGTTTTTTGGATACCAGCATTATAGTTCGCTATCTTACCGGAGACCCGCCCGAACTGGCCAATCAGGCTGCTGAAATTATAGATAGGGACGAAAACCTTAAGATTACCGATGTGGTATTAGTAGAGACTGCATATGTTTTAACATCGGTTTATGAGATAACAAGGGAAGTGGTAGTTGACCATCTTATAACTTTCATACAGAAAAAAAATATTTCACCTTTTACTTTGGAAAAAAGCCTGGTTTTACAGGCATTGCTTCTATGCCGGCCCTCTGGACGAGTATCTTTCGCTGATGCCATGGTATGGGCGGCAGCACGCTCGGCTGAAATCAAGGTTATATATTCAATGGACGATAGATTTCCTGCAGACGGTGTTGAAATCCGTGAGAAATACTAAATCACATTCAAGCAACATGTATATTCCATAACCGGATTCACAAGAACTGCCTAAATCAGCCATCTCTTCTTCAACTGCTGCACCGGTACAGGATTTAAGTGTAACTGCCGGTTTGCCTACAGTAAATACTCACTATATTTTTTATAATGACTGTTATTCCGGCATTAATTACTCCTTTTAAGATTAATTTTGGGATGCAAAAAAACAAGATGCAGAATTGCTGGAACAACCATTTTAGAGCAGGGCCTACATTTTTCAAATATTTATCCCGAAATAATAGATGCTTCCATAACAACTTAATATTATAATCTGATAAATGCATTATACTTTTTTTCTTTTATAAGTTCTTTTATCTCCAGTTCAGATATTATCTGAAGTAAATCCTTTACTTTAAATTTTGTTTCAAAAACTATTTTTTCTATGCTTTTTGGCAAGCAGCCTAAACAATCAAAGACAATCCTTTGTTTTTCATTTAACGTTTTTACTAAAATATCTATTTTTTTATTCTGCTTGAAATTATCTGCTGGACTTTCATTTTGAAAATCGCAAGAAATATCATTTTTATAATATTGGCTTATCTCCTCAAGAATGTCGTCTATATTTTCAACTAGCTTTGCTCCATTTTTTATCAGCTTATGGCAACCCTGGCTTTCTGAATTAAATATGCTGCCAGGTATAGCAAAAACTTCTCTATTTTGATTTAAAGCAAATTCCCCAGTTATTAAGGCGCCACTTTTTATGCCTGCTTCAATTACTACTACTCCCATTGACATTCCGCTTATTATCCTATTTCTAGCAGGAAAATTTGATTTTAATGGGGGTGTCCCAGGGAAAAATTCTGTTAATAAACTGCCATTGTTCATTAATTGGATATATAAATCTTTATTTTCGGGAGGATAAATAATATCTATACCGCATCCCAGGATACCAATACTGCTCCCCTTTTCTTCCAAAGCGGCCTTTTGCGCCCAATAGTCTATTCCTGAAGCCATTCCACTTACTATTGTTATGCCAATTTTTGAAAGCTGCCTGCTTATATATCTTGCAACATCCTTACCATAAGCTGAACATTTTCTTGTGCCTACTATCGCAAGTAAATAATCAGATTTTAATATTTGATTACCTTTATAAAATAATACAGGCGGAGGATAAAAAATTTCTTTCAAAAGTTTCGGGTAAAATTTTCCTGAAATATTTAATACATTAATATTATTTTTCCCTAAATAGGCTATCATGTTATCAAAATCTAAAATTTTATCATTTCCTAATTGCAACGGGGCGCTTTTATTTTTAAAAGTTTCTGAATTTAATGTCCTGGTAATATTAAAATCATTTTTTTTATAGATTTCGATAATTTCCGATTGTTTAACATTAAAATTAGCAATTAAATATAAGATTTTTTTACTTATTTCATCTATACTATCCATATTATACTTTTTACTTAATTATTAATGATATTTTCAAGACCAGTATTGATTCTATACTGCAATGCTTCCATAAAATAAGATAATTTAATATCCCTGGATTTCTCCAGATCTGCGATTGTTCTTGAAATTTTTATCAAACTTGCAACGGCTCTAGCGCTTAAATTATATTTTTTAGTAAGCTCAGGAATTAATTTTTTTAATTCATTATTCTTATCAACCCAGCTATATATTGTTCTGGTACTTACTTCAGCATTATAATTAATATTACTATTTTCATATCTCTCTTTTTGTATTTCTCTGCTTTCCTCAACTCTCTTCATAATAATATTAGATGATTCCGTAAAACCTGAGTTTATAAAGTCGTCATCCTCTAAACGAGGAACATAAACTTTCATATCGATTCTATCCATTATTGGCCCAGATATACTATTCCAATATTTTCTTATCTCTCCGGTTCTGCATGTACATTTTTTTCTTTCATCTCCCAAATATCCGCATATGCATGGATTTGTAGCAACAACAAGCATAAAACTACATGGAAACTTACAAGAAATGTTGTTTCTGGAAATAATGATATCCTTATTTTCCAATGGCTGCCTTAAATCCTCTATCAGCGTTCTTGGAAAAAGCGAAAATTCATCAAGGAATAGGATTCCTCTATGAGCAAGGCTTATTTCGCCCGGACGTGGTATAATGCCGCCACCGACAAGACTAATGCGCGTAATGGTATGATGTGGATTTCTAAATGGCCTTTGACTTATAAGATTGGAATTATTACTTTTGTGCAGGCTGTAAATTTTTGTTACTTCTATGCTCTCATTCAAACTTAATTTTGGCAATATGGAAATAATCCTTTTCGAAAGCATCGTTTTGCCTGCGCCAGGTGGACCGATAAGCATTAAGTTATGCATTCCACTTGCAGCAATCTCAATTGCTCTTTTTGATCTTAACTGTCCTCTTATATCACAAAAATCTAAATCATCACATTTATTCTCAATTTTTGTTCTGCTTATTGAAAAATATTGACTGTTTAGATTTTCATTACTTAAACATAATTGGATAATATCTTTTAAGCTTTTGCAAGGTATAATTTTTATATTTTTTATAAGGCTAGCCTGTTCTGCATTGCTGTAAGGCATAAAAAAGTATTTCTTTCCAATTCTGGAAGCTTCTTCGGCCATAGAAATTATGCCTCTTACAGGATTTAAATTTCCATCTAATGACAGTTCGCCAATAAAACAGCATTTATCCTTATCCTTAATTTTAATCTGGCCGCTTACACTTAATATTGCAATTGCAATTGGCAAATCATATAAAGCTCCTTCTTTTTTTATATCTGCAGGAGAAAGATTTATAATTATTTTTTTCATTGGAAAATTATAGCCACTGTTAATTATTGCAGCTTTTACTCTTTGCCTGGATTCATTTATCGCCTTATCGGGCAGGCCGACGATAGTAAAAGATGGCAGACCGTTAGAAATATGTGCTTCTACAGAAATGGCAATTGCTTCTATGCCAATGAGAGAAAAACTATTTAGTTCAAAAAACATATGCTAATTATATATATATTTACATAATTAGTCAAATGTATAAATAATAAAAACTTATGATTTAGAAAGCATTTTGGATATGGATGAGATTAAAATTCTCTTTTATTTCTGAAGCTTTCATATTGTTGCAAATTTCATTGATATTTTTTATATTTTTAATATTATCAAAAAAACATGTCCCCGAAAGATTTATTGAAATAACATCAAACTGCATATCAAGGTCGCCCATATTTTCAGAGACTGCAAAAAAAATTGCAAGTTTTTTGAGCTTAAGAACTTTAAGGTTATTCACAGATTCTTCCGGATAGCCAAAATTTAAATTAGTTCTGGTTTTGACTTCAAAAAAAATTATTTTATTTTTATTTTTTGCTATCAAATCAATTTCACCCAGCCTGCATCTGTAATTTCTTTTTAGAATTGAATATCCCATTTTGACTAAAAATATTTCCGAAATATCCTCTCCGAGATCTCCTAACTGTTTTTTAGATAGCATGACTGCCTGGCTCCTAATTTAAAACTCCTTTAAAAGACAACCTGTGGATTTTGGAAGGGCCATATTTGGCCAACATTTCTAAGTGCTTTTTGGTGCCGTAGCCTTTATGAAGTTCAAAACCATATTCAGGGTAAATTCTGGACATCTTTATCATAAGCCTGTCCCTTATGACTTTTGCAATTATTGAGGCTGCGGCAATACTAGCACTTAATTCATCTCCTTTTACAATTGGCATAATAAGTGACTTCATGTTTGGATTTAAAGCATCTACAAGAATAATATCAGGTTTAATTCTTAAACTTTTTATTGCTTTTTTAATTACTAAAATATTGGCCTTCTGGAGTGAAATTTTATCAATTACTTTCGGAGATACTTTCGCCACAGACCAGCACGAGCAGCTTTTTATTATTTTACTGAAAATAAGGTTTCTTTTTTGCCTGGATATTTTTTTTGAATCATTAAGTTTTTCAATGAATATTTTATCTCTTTGAAGAATTACGGCTGCTGCAACTATTGGACCGGCAAGGCAGCCCCGTCCAACCTCATCCACACCCGCAATATTTAAAAAACCATTTGAATAAAGTTCATCTTCAAACTGGCAAAGACTTACAAGCCTTTTAACTTCCCTTAATTCCATTTTTATAGTTGGTGTCAGTTAAGGTTTACCAATTCTGGAGAAAGGACCATATATAAATATTACCTTGCCGAATACTTTATCTAATGAAATAGGTCCAAAAACTCTGCTGTCAGCGCTATTATTTCTGTTATCACCCATTAAAAACAATTCATTTTCATTTATTTTATAGCTTTTATCTTCATAAGATGGCCAAACATTATCCGGCAAATAAGGCTCTGAAATTTTTTTGCCATTAATAAGAACATC
>JAHILC010000219.1 GCA_018897225.1 Actinomycetota bacterium | reverse complement strand
GGTACTTGTCCAGAGCCAGTAATCAATCTGTCTTGTATAACCATATGGGTTGAGCAAATCTGTTGCAATGACCAGATCGCCCTCTTTTTTATTGTCCGCTATATACTGGCCCGGTATTTTTGGGTCATGGTGGAAGTTAAAGGTACTGCTGACGGAAAACCTGCCGTCAACAGGATCTCCATTTTTCCTGTAGGCTACATTGAAATTTGAAACAGGATTTATCCAGTTCACGGTAAAGATAAATATTATAAATGCAGAAATAAAATATACCAGTGTTGTTATAATAGTTTGTTTTTTACAAGCTTTGGCCGAAGCTATCCTGTTATACGAAGCTATCCTGTTATATAAAGTTTTTATACTCAATGATGCCAGTCTTGCTATATCAAAGACAATGTAACAGAAAATGGCAACAAATATGGTATTTACATGAAAAATATATCTTTGCTGAGTATTCATATAGCCAAATCCGTAAAAAACAGTATTTGAAAAAAACAGGAAGTATAGAAAGAATAAATTGGATGGAAACTTTATACTGTAATCACCCTTTTTTGAGTTGTAAATATTGATCAAATCTTCATCGGAACTTCTGATCTTGGGAATAAAAGTGTATATAAGGATCAGGATCCATCCATAGAAGACCATATAAAACATTGTAGGGAAAAGGACAGAAAAGATCCTGCTGTAAAATGGAACGTAAGGAGCAAAATTTTTTGAAAGCAGACGTAAAATAGGGTTCGCAATATTTGCAGCAATGTTTGCATCATAGAAAGACAGGCCTGCTTTCCAGAAGAACATACGGTGAATTAACGACCCTGCAACGATTGCCAGTACAACAAAGAAGGCAATGACGATATCCTTCTTGAAAAATCCTTTAAATCTTTTGTAAATCAACAGGGGGATAAAAAGAAACAGCAGAGTAATGCCAAAATGAATGGTCTGAATACTTATAAGGATAAAAACAATCGAGGCAATTTTACATCCTTTATTATTCCTGAAAAATCCCCGGTAGAATAGGTAGGCACTCAAAAGATAGAAAAATTGAAACTCCTGATAATATCTTGTTTCCCTTGAGAACTCTATCTGCCATATATTTAAAGAAATGATGACCGCAGCCAGAAGACCTGCATATTTGTTTGTAAGTTCTTTTACAAATAAAAAAACGAGTGGAACTGTCAGAACACCAAGAATCACACTGGGCAATCTCAGGGAGACCTCCGTTAACCCCATCAACATTACAGGAATTGCCCTAAGGTAAAAAGAAAAAAGTGTATGATACATAATATTTCCTGATGGAAGCATAGGATATCCATGTTCGACTACTCCCAGAGTCCCCAAGATCGTCTGGCCGTCATCACCCCAATATGCAAGGTCACCTAAATTGATTGATCGAACCAGTGCGGCATAGATCACTGTAAGGATCAGGACCGTAAATACTATTATGTTTGTCTTATCCTTAAAATAATGCCTTATTTCATCTTTTAAGGTCTTCATAAGCTTTTGATTTTTTGTTTTTTAGCGTTTATTTGATTATTATATTGATTTCAAATAATTTTGCATTATTAATTTTTAATCTGGAAGAGTCAGGTTTTTTATTTCCAAACCAGATGTTTAAAATCAGGGTTTTTTGCAGTCAATCTATTATTATTGACTGCAAAGGGATTACCAAAAAGGGACAGTAAACGCCAGTCTGACAGGTTATCTGTAAAACAATATGAATTTTGCCAGTCTATATAATCCTTTGGATATTGCTCCATCAATCTTAAAATTTTATTTCCCCCATAGCAATTTTCACCAGTGATGATTATTTTACCATCCTTAAGGCTGGTTTCCGTGCAGATCAGTTTTGAAAAACCCAGAGCCTCTTTTATTTCCCTTAAATAAAAATCGCAAGAAGCGCTGAGCAGTATGATCTCATAACCTTTTTCCTTCAGACTGTTTATTTCTCTTAAGGCATCTTTAGATATTTTCTTTAAAAGGAATTTTGAAAAGTCCAGGATTATTTCTTCCAAACCTGTATTTTTTAAAGACCTTATCACAATATTTAGAAATTTTTCTTTGAATTGTTTTTGAGAATTTATTTTCATGAAGAATTTTATTGTTTCCCAGACAAGCATGATAGAGATGCCGGTATTGTTCCAGCAGTACTTATAGTATCTCCAGAAGAAGAGTACCATAGAGTCATCTTTAATAAGTGTGCCATCAAAATCAAATACAGCTATTAACCCCATATTCTAAGTAAAAATTCAAGATGCGGATTTAATATTTTCGCCAGGACGAAAACCAGGATCGTCAGAATAGTAAATATATAGAATTCTTTATGCTTCAGCAATTTTTCCGGTTCTTTTGCCGGACTGTCTTTTTTCATGGTAAGCTGGAAATACCAGATAATTGCAGCAATAAACACTGGGATAGCAAGCACAATACTTATAGAATATTTGATGCATATAACAGCGATAGAAAAGGAGACCATTGAAACATATCCAATAATGGAAATAATAAGTTTTTCCTGTGTATAGTGCTTAAAGGACTTCCTGTATAGCGCTGCCAATTCAGGATTGTCAATAAATCTGTATTCTGCCAGTCTCTTGCATGCCATAAGAAAAGCCCCAAATGCCCAAAGGGCTATCAAAAAACTTGCTGGAGGAAAAAATGTAATTTGTACTGCGTACCAGCCGATTATGAATCTGATAGGGTTATTTATTGATTCGGATATGACATCCAGATATGGCAGCTCTTTTGTCCTGAAAGGTCTAACGTTATAAAAAAATCCCATTACCAGTAAACTTATAATTGCATAAAAAGCCCCGATCGGTAAAAAGAAATAACCGAATAAGCCGGAAACTACAGCAAAGATTATAGATGCTATCAGTACTGACTTTCTTGAAATCCTGTCAGAAGCCAGCGGGCGGTCTTTTTTTGTAGGATGGAATTTATCATATTCAGAATCCAGAAGTTCATTGATCCCATAGTTTGCCGATGCTGCAATACTGGTACAAATAAATGCTATGACTGTCAGTTTTATATTTTCAAGGCTGATTTCCCCTTTAAAAAGAATAATAGCAGTAGCGCTTCCTATAAGCATGAATAAATTTTTAAACCAGTGGGCAGGCCTAAAAACCTTGGAATAATCCACTGACTTGACTTTGAAATGTTGTATATTATCTGTCATCAAAAAATTATTATCTGATTGCTGCCGAATAGTTTAGCGCTGTGGGGTCTTATGATATTGTAATAACACCTCCATCTTTCTATCAAAACTTTGGCTTCCTGCATAGTATCAAAGATCTCACAGTTTAACAACTCATCCCGCATCTTTCCATTAGACTTGGAATAATAATTTTTATATAATTGCTTGAGTTATGAAAGTTTTATTCGTATATCCAGACATTAATGTAAAAGGCGGAGCTTTAAGCTATCATTTTGGAATTGGTTCGCTGTCTGCTGTCCTGAAAAAAGAAGGACATGAGACTGCGCTTCAATATCTTTATGGAAGCTATGATATAAAAGCGCTGCTTGAGAAGATCGAACAGTTTGAGCCCGGCATCCTTGCAATTACTTCTGTCAGCTTTCAATATAAATACATTAAGAAAATGCTTGCCGAAACAAAAAACATTCACGGCAGCAAGATTTTTACAATATGCGGTGGTCCTCATATATCGCTTGCACCGCAGGAACTAAGAAAAACCGAAGGACTTGATGCAATTTGTATCGGAGAAGGAGAATATCCTTTACTTGAATTGGCGAATAAGCTCCAGTCAGGAGAGGATATAACCAATATAGAAAACATATGGGTTAAAAAGGATGGTAAAATTTATCAAAATCCTAACAGGCCATTAATTTCCGATATCGACAGCCTTCCTTTTGGTGACAGGGAACTTTTCAATTATCAGGAAATTGTAAATTCTGATTATGACAGAGCAATATTTATGTGCTCGAGAGGGTGCCCTTATAGCTGTACCTATTGCTGCAATAGCGGCCTTAGAGGTTTACAGGAAGGGAAGTATGTGCGCTTCAGGAGCATTGAAAATGTTCTTGCCGAGATCAAGGAAGTCATTTCAAACTATAATGTCAAATACATTTACTTAAACGATGACGTATTTACAGAAAATAGGGAATATGTCTCAAATTTTTGCATCAGATATAAAGAAGAGATTGGCTATCCTTTTGAGTTAAACACGAGAGTTGAACATTTAACTCCTGAAATGTTGCAAAGTTTAAAGGATGCGGGTTGTTACCGGGTTGCCATGGGTATAGAGCAGGGCGATGAGAAATTCAGAAGAGAAATCCTGAACAGGAGGATGAGCAATGAAAAGATTGAGGCAGCTTTTGAACTTACAAAAAAAGCAGGCATAAGGACGAAGTCTTTTAACATAGTTGGATTTCCTTTTGAAACATATGACATACACATGGAAACCGTAAAGATAAACAGGAAAGTCCAGCCAAGCAGCCTTGTAGTTTATGTTTTTGAACCATATCCAGGCACACCTCTTTATGACATGTGTGTCAAAAATCATTTTATTGAAGAAGACAGGCAAGATATGGATTTTATATCCAGAACTGATACAACTCTTAACATGCCAGACTTTACCAGAAAGCAAATTTTGAAATGTTACAGAAATTTTGCCTGGAGAGTATATAGGGGGAAATCTTATAAGAAGGCTCTGCTTCATAAGATTTACTATTCAAAATATGGAGAATTGCTGATAAGACTGCTTTCACCTTTCAAAAAAATTGTAAGAAAATTTGCGATGGATTAGAATATAACCACAATGTGGAAGATTGTTTTACTTAAAATATTTTACTATCTTTTTTTTACAGTAGTTTTTATATTTGCTCTTCTTGTTTTTTTTAGAATAGTTAATTTTTATTTCGGGATTCCTAAACTTGAAGATTTCCTGGCAGATATCATAAGCAGGATAAAACTTTGAGCAGCTTAGCATAAGCGTGCTAGCCTCAGCTTTTATTATCCTGTTCAGCCATATCTTCTACAGAGCTGTTTAAGTTCTGCTCCAAAGCTTTCTGACTGGGTTGTGATTGCCTCAGTATAAATGGTCTTACAGCATATATTATTCCACCAATTATTCCAGGCACAAGAATCATTGCAAATATTACCAGAGAAGTCATTGCAGCCTTTTGGTTCTGAGCGCCAAGAGCTACCATGAAAAATACCAGCGCGTTTTCCCGCAATCCTGTTCCGCCAATGGTTATTGGCAGCATTGCAATAGTTGCAACAACAGGAACTATAAAAATAAATGATGCCAATGACAGATTAATGCCAAGAGATCTTGCTGCCAGATAATAATTGCAGATTACTCCAAACTGCAGCGCAAGGCTGCAGAGCAATGCTTCAATAAGAGCGAGTTTGTATTTTTTAAAGCTTAAAAATGTGTGATAAACTTCCATAAGCTTTTCTCTCATTTTTGACAGAAATTTGATTTTACGAACTATTTTATTAAGCCTTAGGATTGAAGGGTTCAATATTAAAAATCCAAAAATTATGCTGATTGCGAAAAATATTGCTATGGGAATTACATACGATGTTGTGCCAATGGTTGCAAATCCTAAAAACAAAGCTATGACAGCATAGAGGGCTGCGCTTATAACTCCGGCAAACCTGTCTATTACAAGTACAGATGCTGATTTTCCTACCGATATCTTAGTTTTATTTGCAATGTCTAAGCTTCTGAAGATATCTCCACCTACGCTTGTGGGAAGAATGTTATTAAAAAATGACCCTATTAGAAATGACGATGCCAGGTAACCCTTCGAGATTCTTATACCTTGAGTTTTTAAAAGAAGCTGCCATCTGACGGCTGAGATCCATATACCAAATATATGGATGGATGCTGCAGCAAGCAATAAGGGGATATTCACAGTCTTAATCATATCAAGGATTGTTTTAAAATCTTTAAACTGTGCTTTAATTAAATAAGCAATAAGGCCGACACTGACAACAATTCTCAGAATAG
>JAHILC010000218.1 GCA_018897225.1 Actinomycetota bacterium | reverse complement strand
TTGCCTTCAGAGGTTTTTACACAGGATAATTTAAGGGCTGCATTCGGAAATCAGGTAATTTTTGTCGGCAATGCTGCAATAGTTGATCAGTGCTGCCCAAAAGATATTAAATAACTAACTATCAAAAAAATATGTTAAACTGGCTTTTAACTCCATTTACATATGAATTTATGCAAAGAGGTTTTATTGCCTCAGTTATTATCGGAATCATCTGTTCTGTAATTGGCTGCTATGTAGTGATAAGGTCAATGGCTTTCATGGGAGATGCAATGGCGCATGCGATACTTCCCGGAGTTGCAATAGCATATATTTTAAATGGAAGCCTTACGCTGGGAGCACTTATTGCTTCTATTGTTATAGCCTTAGGGATAGGCCAGCTTTCAAAACAGGGCAGGTTAAAGGAAGACACTGCCATAGGCATACTATTTTCTGCCTTCCTTGCATTAGGAATTTTGATAATAAGCTCAATAAGAACTTATGCGGTTGACCTAAGCCACATTTTATTTGGAAATATTTTAGGTGTCAGCAGAAACGACCTTATTTTTACGGCAGTTGCCGGTTTTTTTATACTGCTTTTTATATTTATTTTTTATAAGGAATTTATGATTATTTCTTTTGATCAGGTCTTTGCCAGGGCAGTAAAAATACCTGTGGAAGTTTACAGGAATTTTATGCTGATACTAATGGCACTTACAATTGTAGCCTCAATTCAAACAGTAGGTGTTGTCATGATAGCAGCAATGCTTGTAACACCGGCAGCTTCGGCATTTCTTCTTTCAAAAAGGCTGCCGGTAATGATGGGCATTTCCTGCTTGATTGGAGTTTTATCCAGTATCATTGGTTTATATATTAGCTATTATGCAAATGTTGCATCAGGGGCAGCTATTGTTTTAACTGCAACAGTCATATTTTTGATTATCTTCTTATTTTCTCCCAGAAGAGGTATTATCTGGAAACAATTAAAAAGAACTGCAAGAACCAGAAACCCTAGAAGAAGAGGGGAATATGGTGTCCCTCATTGAAGGCTCTTCTGTGGATCGTAGGTTGCTCTACTTTTTATGGCAAGAAATGACAAGGGACCGGGTTAGGGCTTGCAATTGCAAAGTGGATCGTTGATATACATAAGGGAACTATTAATATAGAAAGCGAGCTTGATAGAGGTACAAAATTTTATATAAATTTACCCTTGAAAAAGAAGTAGGCAAGGGTAATAATTACAGGACTAACTATAAAAATTTTAAAGAAGGGTGATTTAGATGCAAGAATATTATTTTGGGTGGCTTCCTGATTACCCTGACCTGCGAGATTATACAGTTAAAAAAAATGTAATATCTGAAAAAGGTAAAAGAGCGGGAATTAAATATTCAATAAAGGAAATGGCATTAAAAACAGGAATATCCGAGTTAGATTCAAAGAAAAAGTTACCTTTTTCTAAAGATTTAAGAAAATGGTGCTCTCCTATAGAAGATCAGGGAAATCTTGGCTCTTGTACTGCAAATGCAGGTGTTGGACTGCTTGAATATTTTGAGAATAAAGCTTTTGAAAAATATCTGGACGGCTCCAGGCTTTTTCTATATAAGGTTTCAAGAAATCTTCTTCAGAAAAAGGGCGATTACGGTGCACATATTAGAACAACAATGATGGCAATGGTATTATTTGGAATACCACCTGAAAAATATTTGCCTTATCACATTGAAAAATTTGATGAAGAACCCGATTCTTTTTGCTATGCTTTTGCTCAGAACTACCAGGCTGCACAGTATTTCAGGCTCGATCCTTCCAATTTATCAAAAGATAAAGTTCTTTTACAGGTAAAGGTTAACCTGGCAGCATCGATCCCTGCAATTTTTGGTTTCACAGTTTATAGCTCAATAAATCAAGCTGATAAAGATGGAAAAATTCCTTTCCCTTCCTTAAATGAAAAAGTAGAAGGGGGACATGCTGTAATGGCAGTAGGTTATGATGACAAAATGAAAATTACCAATGAAAATAATGGCGAGACAGCTACAGGCGCTGTGTTGATAAGAAATTCATGGGGTGCACAATGGGGTAACGAAGGATTTGGATGGCTTCCTTATAAATATATCCTGGAAGGATTGGCAATTGACTGGTGGACTCTGCTGGAAAATGAATGGATTGATACAGGAAATTTTGATATAAAAGAGTAACACACATGATTCTATCTAACGTAAAAAAATAAAAATATTATTTATCCTAATAACAAATACGACTTGAACTAAAAGCAGTATTATAAAAAGAAAAATCATCAAAATTTTTATAATTCTCTTCATATGAATTTTCTCAATTTTTGTACTGATCAGTAAATTTACTCTAATATTTATAATTATATTACTCAGCATTTGCATTGGTGCAAAATTATAGCCCTTATTTATATATGCATAATGAAGTCTGTTTGGATTCTTTAGATTTTTAATTTTTAATATTAAATTTAAAATATTGGTAGCAATCTCTTTAGATGGCTTTCCTGAAAATTCTAGTAATAATTTATCACAGGCTTTTTCTTGTTCAGTTTTAATTATTAAGTAAGTTATATAAGCAAAAGGATTGAAAAAAAGAAGATCTTTTAAAATAAGTGCGACCCAACCTATTAAATTATCCTTTCTTTTGGCATGCGATAATTCATGTTGAATTAGTGTTTCTTTTTCAGAAAAACTTATATTTTCAATTAATACAGGAGGCAAAACTAAAGTGTTTTGCTTTATCCCGATAATAAATGGAGATAAAATATTTTTATGAGTTAAACTAACATTAGGACATTTTAGTCTAACCTTTAATATAAAATTGTCTATTATTTCATAGATTTCCGGCAAATCTGTTCTATATACTTTTTCGTCATAGGCTAGATGTCTATAAAAAATGTAAAGGCTTGTCCACCTTATTATTAATATTATTATAATACTTATTAATATTGCATATATAATTATATGATTGATGTCAGAATAATTTATAATATCTTTTTCTATGGGCTTTAATTGACCAAAAATAGTACCAGGCGAAGGAATTCGAAAACCCATAATTCCAGGCCTATATTTAAAATATTCTTTATTAAAATCTATTTTTTCTATAATTATGAAAAAAGGTTTTATGAGGGGAAGGAAAAAAAATAATATTCTAATATTAGAATCTTTAATTCGAAAAATAAATAGCAGCAATAAAACAATAACTAAACTTATTGCACTTTCGTATACAATTACGAGAACATAATTAAAAAACAAACCTATAAATTCCATTAAGAATTTAAAATACTAACTAAATATTTTTTAAGTTTGATCAAGTTTTTCTAGCATTTTTGTGATTCCTTCAGTTGAAATGTTTTTAGAATCAGATATAAACTTGGAAACAAGTTCATTGCTAGAACCATTTAATAATTTTTCTGCAACAGATTTAATAATACTTGTTGAAAGCTCTTCCTTATCTACTGCTGCCGAGTATATGTAAGTTTTTGCACTTTTATCCTGTTTGAGCAGGCCTTTTTCTGCAAGAGTTGACATTGTGGACATTACAGTTGTGTAGGGAATAAAACCGTGTTCCTTTTTCTCCATCTCTTGCTTGAGCATTACCTCGTGAACTTCACGAACGGTAATTCTTTTACTATCCCAGACTATCTTCATAATATCAGCTTCCAGATTGCTTATACTGCTAAATCCATTTATTCCGATTTCTTCTGATTTTTTCTTTAGATCCTTTGTCATTTTAAACACCAACCTTTTCTTTTTAGAATATGAAAATCTTATAGCATTCATCACAAATAGGCAATGAATATTTTCAATAAGTTACGATAATTATGCATAAAAATCAATTAGAAAATGTATAAGAACTTTTCGTAACATAATAAATTTTAAAATATCTTAACTAAAATATTAATCATTAATATTTATATTGTATATAATTATAGCGCTTATATTATTTTTATCAACTCTGAAACAACTCTGAAACAAGTCTAATAATCCTGCCCCCAAAATTATTAAAAGTATTATTTAAACATTTTCTTTTTTAATTAAT
>JAHILC010000217.1 GCA_018897225.1 Actinomycetota bacterium | reverse complement strand
ATTCGTCCTGCTGTGGAAAGTCTGCTTGAGGAAGCGCATCTTGCTGCTGATGGGAAAGCGCAATTTTCCACATATGAGGATGTTTTTGGCACAGAGGGCAAGTGATGCATAAGCTAATCATTTTGCCTTCTGCTGCGCATTATCTCAAAAAGATTAAAGAGAAACCTCTCAAATTAGCATTTCAAAAAGCTATTGATGATATAATTCAAAACCCATACATCGGGGACCCCAAGACAGGCGATCTGTCGGGTGTTTACTGCTGTGACTTTTTTTACAACAAAACAAATTATGAGCTTGCATACACTGTCATTGAAGAGAATGATGAAACCGTCGTTGTCATCCTTGCGGGTACTCGTGAGAACTTTTACGATGAACTTAAACGATATATGAAAAGCTTTAACTAATAGCTCCTTTAGGGGCTATATTTAAATCTTTAAAAATTCCTGATAATTTTTTCTGTTTATTATTTTAAAATTGATGTTTTTGTATTTATCGCTAAAAGCTTTGGGAGCTTTTTCTTTAACAGATTTTTTATTTTTCCATTTAAACTCGTAAGCGGATATATTATCTGTTGATTCTTCAATTTCCCGTTCAATTATTTTTATAAAGATCTTTTTAATTTCTTCCCTTTGATCCAGAAGTATTTGTTTTATAGCTTGTTTTTCCATATAGCTCCTTCTTATTGCACAAAATATATCCTTATTGTGCAATAAGATGCACAAATATATTTTTTATAGTTATTATAAAAAATGGGGGGTATCCGCTTAGCTCCACCTGTAATATGATGCATGGCATGACCAATTTGGATGAGGTGTCATGCAAGACGAATTATCAGTAGAAAGGGACTTCCCCCGCACATACCGTGAATTTGATCACCGAAGCGGATGTGACTTTCGGCTACGACTGGAGCCAAAAACAGGGGAGCTGGAGCTAAGCGGATACCCCCCTATAAAATTATTTATTCTTTTGTCAAATCCTATTTATCAACAAAATACTGTTGTTTGCAAACAAAAGGGAAAACAAAAAGAGATATATTCTTTACAAAGGGCAAAGATTTATGGGAGCGTTAATATTGAAAAGCCGGAAATACTAATGAATGCTTCAGGCTATGCCGAAAGTTGCATAATTTCCTCTTCGGATTCCCACAATTGACAGCTTTAAAAAAAGGTTTGAAAGATATTAAAGATATATGAGTCAATGAGGAACGTCCTGGATTATCAGTATGTTATGTGCGCAGCTGCAGCAAACAAGCTGTCCAACGATTATGGCCTTGAGGTTCCATCCTAGGTATGGAAGGACAGATATTACATGAAGGAAATGTACTTTGGCGGTATCCGAAAAGGCAGGCTTAGAATATACAATATGCTCTATTCCCCGGCGGAATTCAAGCATCGGGGGTTGTTTGTGGATGAAAATATATTGATGCGTGTGTAAGGAGACATGATATCATCTTTCTGATGAAGTACCTGGAAATAGATACCGGCGAAAAGGCAAACCAGGTAATAAAGGCCGCATTTAAAGCTGAACACATTTTACCCAAAACGAGGTATGTCATTGAAGAGTGCCTGGGAAAAATCCTGCAGGAAAAGAAAAACAATGCTTCTCAAAACCAAATAGAATAAGGTAGGAAGATGAATTATGAGAGCCGGAGTGCTTAAAGAAAATAAATCCTGATTATTTTTGGCATGGAAAACATAAAGTGGGTTAATCTTTTTTGCCTAAAAATTGCTTAAAAATCATAAGAATTTGCTTTTAGATCCCTTAAGATATCTGCCGGAGTATTTGCCTGAAACTGGTAATAGATTTGGCAAAAAGTATGATTTTAAAATAAAAAACAGGTATTATGGGCAGAATTAAGCAGAAATATTTTCCGGTAATGAATAGAATTTGTAAAAAGATTGATTATTTAATTTTTAAGGAACATAATAATGGATATGCAAAACAAACAAACGGAACTATAACTCAAAAAGTTCCAATTATTTGAAATAGTTTGTTGGAGACGTGATTAAAATGAATGAAAAATTTAGAATTGAGGAAATGAAAGAATACTTTGGAAAAATGTCTTTTATAAGTAGAGCATTGTATCAATTTTATTTAAATTATGAGTCCGATTTAAACGAGAACACTTTAAGGTGGCGAATTTATAATTTGAAGAAGCGAAGAATTATCTCAAGTGTTAAAAGAGGGACCTATATTATAGAAAGCAGAAACATTTTTTCTCCTCCTGTTAATCAGAGTTTAAAAAGAATGTACAAAAAAATAAAAGAACGGTTTCCATATAGCGAAGTTAGTATATGGGAAACCAACTGGTTAGCAAATTATATGCTACATCAGCCAATAACAGATAATATGATTATTGAAGTAGATAGAGATGCTATGGTTTCTGTTTTTTCTTTTTTGCAAAAAACGAAAAACAATGTTTTTCTAAATCCAAATAGACATGAAGTGGAAACATATTTATTGACAGGAAGAAATAATATAATTGTCAAAAATCTGCTAGCTGAATCTCCAATTCAATTAAAAGATAAGATTTATGTTCCTAAGATCGAAAAAATAATGGTTGATTTATTTACAGATAAAGACTTATTTATTATGTATCAAGGGAAGGAATTAGCAAACATCTTTGAAGCATTTTTTGAATCATATAGTATCAATCAGTCTACGTTAAATAGATATGCGACAAAAAGAAAAGTTAAAGAACGATTCATGAGCTTCCTTATCGAGCTAACGTCTGTTGAAAGAGAAAAAATATATATTTGAGGTGGGAAAATGATCGAGGAAACAACGTTTACAAAAGATTGGATTAATCAGATAAGCAATGAATATAAAAAAAGCAAAAAAAGAGCGGATCCGGCGCTTATTGAAAAGGCAACTAAAGCTTTGCATTTGCTTGAATCTTTAACGCTGACTGATTTACAGTTCATTTTTAAGGGCGGAACAGCATTATTGCTACTGCTGGATGAAATGCACCGTTTTTCCATTGATATTGATATTATTATAGAAAAAATAAAGACGAAGAAAACATGGATGCTGTATTGGAACAGGTTATTACCAATAGTCGTGTATTTCAAAGGTATGAGGAGCATGTAAGAACAACCAACCAAGAAATACCCAAAGGACACTATAAAGTTTTTTATACATCAGCTCTGGATGGAACTGAAAACTATATCCTTTTAGATATTTTGTATGAAAAAGGTCGTTACATAGAGATCATTGAGAAAGACATCAACTGTAAATTTGTTAATTATACTACTCCGGCAAGACTTATTAAAATGCCAAGTGTGGATTGCATTCTTGGAGATAAGTTAACCGCGTTTGCACCGAATACAACTGGCATACCTTATGGCAAAAACAAGGAGTTAGAAATTATCAAACAACTGTTTGATGTTGCTAATTTATTTGATGTAATGAAAGATATTAAAACAGTAGCCCACACGTTCAAATCAATGGCACAGCAAGAACTGCGATACAGAGGATTGGAGGTAGGGTCGGAAGCTGGCGCGCCACTGAAATATTTCAGTGCGTTTCCAGCTCCCGCCACATCAAACCCAGCGTTCGGATTTCCCGAACTGGGCTTTCTTGCTAATTTCTTCTAAAGGTTTATGTGACTTATCGGATTGGCAGCGCTTTCAAGCCTGAAAATACATTATCCTGTAGTTACCATATAACCCCAGAGTCTTGTAAAACCAATCTCTACTCCACCTGTTCCAACCGAAGCCATGGCGCTTTCTTGCACGCATTAAATGTCTTCTTATCTTCTTCTCAACCCAGTCTCTAACATTGTTAAAGACTCTACCTGAATGTCCAATTCTGAAGTAATTTATCCATCCTCTAAGAATGGGATTTATCAGATATATTATCCGGCTTACTGGTTGAGACCTATGCTTTCGGAATATTTCTTTTAGCTTTCTCAAGAGAGTTGTTCGGGCCTTTATTTTTGGCGTAATTCTAACTCCCCATTTGCCCCTGCGGGTTCTAACCCGCCTATAGACAAAACCAAGGAAGCTAAAGGGTTGCCCTTGGGTAAGGTCTATTACTTTAAGTCTTTTGGATATTTATCTTAACACCAAGCTTTTCCAGCTCCTGAATTAGCCTCTTATAGGCTGCTTTTAGCAGCCATTCCCATTTATAGTAACCACTTACAAGGATTACTATATCATCTGCAAAGCGTGCATATTCGATATTGGTGTATTTCCCTTCGGTT
>JAHILC010000216.1 GCA_018897225.1 Actinomycetota bacterium | reverse complement strand
TCTGACAAGCACTCCTCCGCCGTGATATTTTAATGGGAAAATATGCCCAGGCATTGAAATATCCGCAAGTCTGGATTGCCGGCTTATGAAAGTCTTTATAGTTTTTACTCTATCCAGGGCAGAAATACCTGTACCTTTCTTTGTCCTGGCATCAATAGATAAGGAAAGTGGCGCAAAATCTTCAAGAATGCCAAGTTCTTCGAGCCTTTTCTGCTCGCATGGCAGGTATATGAATCCCTTGCCGTGTGTCATAAAGAAATTCATGGATTTTTGGGTAACTTTTTCTGCTGCTTGAAACAAAACCCCCTCATTTTCTTGTGACTTATCATCAACTATGATTATGATTTTTCCAGCTTTTATGTCTGTGATTATTTCTTCAACCCCATGGAAAAATTTCTCTAAATCTTTATTTAAGGAATTCATATTTTATAAGCATCTCCCTCAAGCGGTCCTCTTTTTCTTTGGAATTTTCTATTTCAGGATTTTTAAGAAGCTGGCCAATATAGCGGGCTATCATGTCAACTTCTATATTTAAAAGATCTCCTGCTTTTTTAAATTTTAAATTTGTATTTTCAAAGGTGTGTGGAATTATGGCAAAAGAAACTAAATCCTTTTTTGACTGGGCTATTGTAAGGCTTATACCATCAAGCGCTGCCGAGCCCTTTTGTGCCAGGAATGGAAAAAGGCGCCAGGGCGGTATTATATCCAGTTTATAAGCATTGCCAATTTTTACTATTTTTACTATTTTTGCAACACCATCAACATGTCCTGTTACAAAATGCCCGCCCAGCCTGTCAATGGCAGTTAAGGAATCTTCCAGATTTAAAAGCTCGCCAATTTTTACATTCGCCAAAGTTGTAGAATTAATGGTGCTGTAAGAAATATCGCAGGCAAAGCGCTCCTTATCAAAACTTGTAACAGTCAGGCAGCAACCATTTACGGCAATCGAATCTCCAATTTTCATGTCCATTGTTAAAAGCCTGCATACAATAGTTAATTCTTTGCAGTCTTTGGAATCCTTAATTTTACTTATTTTGCCTGTTTCTTTTATTATTCCTGTAAACATTTGATATCCCTTCCTGAAGGATAAGCTACAATAATAATATCAGTATAGGCGCTGCCTTTTCCAGAACCAATTGTTTTTATTTTTTTTACTGTTTCAAAGTTGATTCTTAACACATCATCAATCTTACCTATATTAAGGCTTGAGAACATGTTAAAATTGCTGTCTCCACCAATAATTTTTGGCGCCAGGAAGAAAATGAATTTATCAATGAGATTATTTTTTAAAAATTCAGTTACGAGAGCCGGGCCTGATTCGAGAAGCGCTGATGTTATTGTATAATCTGAGTATAGTTTTCCAAGGATTTCCTTCAAGTCCAGCAGCAATGTTTTCTTATTTTCTGATTGATAGCTGTTTACTTTAACAATATCTATATTTTTGCAAGACAGGTATCCGGCCCTATGGCCAAAGTCATCTTTTGAAATTTTATTGCTTGTAAAAACAATTGTCTTTACAAAGTTTGCAGTACTTGCAATATTTGAATCAAAAGGCAGTTTTAATCCCGAGTCAAGCACTACCCTGTAAAATTGCTTCCCTTTTCTGATGTCAGGAAGCATAGCCGAACCAAAATCTTCTTCGTTCCCTGAAGTCTTTCTGGGATACAAGAAGGGGTCGTCAATTAAAATAGTATTTATTCCTGTCACGACACAGTCATATTCTTGTCTTATTTTTTGAACTATTTTTCGAGACTGGCCAGATGTGATCCACTTTGAATCAGAAGATTTGGCAGCAATCTTGCCGTCTATGCTTGAAGCAATTTTACAGCAGATAAAAGGTGATGCTGCCGTTATATGCTTAAAAAAAATCTCGTTTTGTCTTTTAATTTCTTCTCTGAAAAGCCCAGCCCTTACCTTTATACCTGCTTTTTGTAAAGCTTCAATTCCCTTACCGTTTATCCTGGGATTAAAATCAGTACTTCCAATAACTATTTCTGCAAATCCATGCTTTATTATTGCATCAACACATGGGGGTGTTTTTCCATAAATAGAGCAAGGCTCCAACGTAACATACATTCTAGAGCCTTTCAGCGCTGCCTTATTGCTGCAGGCGTTTATAGCTTCTATTTCTGCATGTGCGCAACCAGCCTTTTTATGATAGCCTTTTGAAATTATTATGCCGTCTCTTACTATGATGGCGCCGACAACCGGGTTCGGGCTTGTATACCCTTTTGCTTTTTGGGCAAGGTTTATCGCAATCCTCATATATTTTTTATCATTTTCGGTAAATTCGTTTATATTAGTATCTCTCATATTCTTAACTTATCCTGTTGAAAACAAAAAACCATGGAGAAAATCCATGGCTTAATTATAAAATTAAATAAGACATAAATTTTCTCCCATCCAGACTTTAACTGTCGGCCTTAGAATTTAACTAAGTCAACCTATTTATTGCCTCTTTGGCATCGCATGTAGGCTTGCGGACTTTACCGCCGGTAGGGAATTGCACCCATCCTCGAAAACTTAAAATTTTAATTTGATATTTAAATTTAAAAAGAACAATTGCTCTGTAGGGAAATATTATAGCAGAAAAAATTTCTATTTTCCATCCAAATTTCTTCAAATTTCTTAAAAAAACAGAAAACTAATTATTGAATAATAAATAAATTTTTAATACTATAACCAGAGATAACCAAAAGCTGTGGATTTCTTTAAAGTTTTATTAAAAAAGTTAAAGGAGAGATGTCGGTGTCAAAATTGCTGCTAATCAGAATAATTCCATTCATAGGCTCGTTCATTTGCCTGCTTCTTGCAATTATTTTTGCCTCTATGGTTCGTAAAAAAAGCAGAGGCACTCCGAGGATGCAGGAGATATCCAACGCAATCTTTGTAGGTAGCAGGGCATATCTGAATCAACAGGCAAAAATGATGGGGATATTCTTTATTGTCCTTGAAGTCCTCTTCGGAATAATGGTTTACTTTGGATATCTTGAATGGCCTTCACTTCCGGCTTTTGCCACAGGTATGGGATTCAGCCTAATAATTGGTTACATAGGTATGTGGATTTCTACAACTTCCAACTCAAGGGTAACATACGCTGCAAAGGAAAAAGGCCTTGGAGAGGCGATGAATATAGCATTTACTGCTGCTTCAGCCGCAGGACTTCTTTTAGGAACAGTAGCATTATTTTATACAGCTTTCTGGTTTAACATTCTTTACTGGTACTATGGAAGAGGCGCTACAAATCCAATAGACAGCATGGAGAGCGTAGTAAATATTCTAATCACATTTACAATAGGCGCAAGCTTTGCGGCATTCTTTATGCGGACTGGCGGCGGAATATTTACAAAGGCTGCAGATATGGGGGCTGATTATGTTGGCAAAGTTGAATCAGGTCTTGCAGAGGATGATTACAGAAATCCGGCAACTATCGCAGACAATGTTGGCGACAACGTTGGTGATGTTGGCGGTATGAAAGCAGATTCGTTGGAATCATGGGTTGGAGCAATTGTTGCAGCGGAGTTTTTAGGGTTTTTGGCCTTTAGAGGTTCTCAATTAATGTTAAACAGCCTAATCTTGCCAATGATAATTTCAACCGCAGGAGCCATAGCATCCATTCTTGCGATATTCATTATTAAATGGGTTGTAGGTAAGTGTAAGGAGACTGCAACTGTGAGCATGCTAACTGGAACAACCCTTGTTGGTCTTTTTATTACTGTTGCAGCTATAATTATCATGTCATTTTTTATTGTGAGGTAT
Source organism: Actinomycetota bacterium (assembly GCA_018897225.1). Lineage (GTDB taxonomy): Bacteria > Actinomycetota > Humimicrobiia > Humimicrobiales > Humimicrobiaceae > JAHILC01. The sequence continues at coordinate 2,307 of JAHILC010000216.1, read as the reverse complement.
ATACTGGGACCCCAATATAATTTCTTGTTTTATGCATCGCTGGGTGGAGTTCTTGCGGGATTTTTAATCGGATTGTTTACTCTTTTATATACCGATGCAAGATACAGACCAACCAGAAATATTTCAGAAAGTGCAAAAACAGGACCAGCAACAGTAGTGGTTAATGGGCTTGCATATGGCATGGAAAGCAGTTTGCTCCCGGCCTTAACAGTAATCGGCGTTATGCTTTTCAGCTTCTATGTTTCAAATGGCTCTACTGATTATAAAATGGGGTTGTATGGCGTATCTATGGCAGCTGTAGCAATGCTTGCAGTAACTCCATTTGCAATAACCATAGATGTTTACGGACCTATTGCAGATAATTCAGGCGGTATTGCATCTATGACAGAGCAACCACCTGAAGTAAGAAGGACTACCGACAAACTTGATGCTGTTGGCAATACAACAGCTGCTATCGGAAAAGGGTTGCTTATTGGAAGCGCTGCTATTACAGCTTTAGCATTAGGGCAGGCCTATTTTTCAAAAATTGAACTTCTTTATGTCAAAGTAGTGTTAGATTTCATGAGAGATCCAAAAATACTTGCCGGGTTATTTACAGGAGTGATGCTTCCATTCTTATTTGCGTCACTTCTTATCGGTGCCGTAGGTAAAGCCGCAAATAAGGTTGTAGTCGAAGCCAGAAAACAAATAAAAGACATATTGGCTGGAAAATCAAAGGGGGATCCCAGGGCATTCATCACAATTGTTACCAGAGCTGCTCAAAGAGGAATAATTTTACCTGGAATAATGATCTTCGCTATACCGGTTATTGTAGGAATTTTACTTGGTCCTGGCGGTGTGGTAGCGCTGATTATCGGAACGCTATTATCGGGATTTGCCCAGGCAATTTTCATGGCAAATGCTGGTGGTGCGCTGGATAATGCTAAGAAAAAAATTGAAGAAGAAGGCAGGAGCGGAACAGCAGAGCATGCAGCTTCAGTTGTTGGTGATACGGTAGGAGATCCTTTGAAAGATACTGCCGGGCCATCAATGAATATATTGATTAAGCTGATAAGTGTAGTTTCTATTCAAACAGCAGTACTGGTTGCTGATCTTTACGGAAAATTATTCCATTTTTAGAAAATTTGTTTTAAATTAAAAATGAAAGAAATATTTAAGAATAATTGCAAAATTTCTGCATCAATACTAAATGCCGATTTCATGAATCTCGGCAAGGAAATTGAAATGGTTGAAAAAGCTGGTGTGGATATGCTCCACATTGATGTAATGGATGGAAATTTTGTGCCTAATATAACGCTGGGCCAGCCGATAGTAAAAGAAATTAGAAAGCATACAAAGCTGTTTCTGGATGTTCACCTGATGATAAAAAATCCTGACAGGCACATCGACAGCTTTGTTGATAGTGGAGCAGACCTGATAAATGTTCATGTTGAAGAATGCAAGCACCTTGACAGAACGCTTAACTATATAAAGCAGCATGGAATTAAAGCAGCAGTGGCATTAAATCCCGCAACACCCCTTTGCTTTGTTGAAAATGTTTTCAAGTATCTGGACATGATTCTAATAATGACTGTAAATCCTGGTTTTGGGGGTCAGCAATTTATCGGTGAAATGGTTTACAAAATACAAAAATTAAAAACAATGATAAATGATTATCAGAATTATTCTGACAACAGGAAAAATATTGATATTGGAGTTGACGGAGGCATAAATCTTGAAACTGCTCCTAAAGTAGTAGCGGCAGGCGCTAATGTTCTGGTACTGGGAACTGCAATTTACAAGGCATCAAATCCCCGGGAGATAATCGAGAGCGCTAGAAGGAAATTTATTTTATGATCATAAAATTGTTAATAATTTGGAGAACCTTTATTATTCAAAAAATAAAATAGTCCTGCTTTTTTGCAGGACTATTTTATTTACTCTTTATTTATTCCAAGCTTGTTGCCGAACTGCTAATCAGTTGCAATAGCTTCCGATGGGCAGCTCTCAACTGCTTCCTGGATGCATTCATCATCATATTCGTCATAGTCAGTTTTAATAAGCACTGCTATATCTTTATCTTCATCCATTTTAAATATATCAGGGCAAGTTTCCTCGCAAAGTCCGCAACCTGTGCAGAGCTCTTCGTCTATTCTTATTTCCACTTGGATTCTTCCTTTCTATATAAATATTAATTATTGCTAAATTGTCTTTTCTATATAGCAAATTATAGGGAAATATACAAGATATTTTTCCTTAATTCAATAAGTTTTTAAAAAAATTTATTTTTCTTAAAAATCTTATATTTTTTATTTAAAAAACATATTA
>JAHILC010000215.1 GCA_018897225.1 Actinomycetota bacterium | reverse complement strand
TCCTTCCAGGGGGATGATTAATGACTGCCTTGATGTTGAAAAAGTTGCTCTTCTTTACAGCAAATATAAGAGCTTCATTAGCGCAATATCTATCATTACAGAGCCCGTTTATTTTAAAGGAAGCATTGATTTCTTGAACGTGGTAAAAAAAGTATCAGATCTTCCAGTTTTAAGAAAAGACTTTATTTTTCATGAGAGCCAAATATATGAGAGCGCAGCTTTGGGGGCAGATTGCATTTTGCTTATAAGCTCAATTCTGGGACAGAAAAAATTAAATAAGCTTTATAATATGGCCAAAAATTTAGGGCTTGATGTGCTTGTTGAGGCACATAGCGCCAGAGAATTTGATAAAGCGTTTAATACAGGTGCACGGCTAATTGGCATAAATAACAGAAATTTAAAAAATATGGAAGTAAACATAGGCAATACTATTGATATTTTAGAGCATGCGGAAAGTAAAGATATTAAAGATAAGATAATTGTTTGTGAAAGTGGAATGGAAAATACTGGTTATATTAGAGATTTATATAAAAGGGGAATTAGGGTTTTTTTAATAGGCAGTTATTTTATGCAGAGTAAAAATCTGGCGCATGATTTAAGTGATATGGAAGCTAGGTTAAAAAGAGAAAACCTGATTTAAAAAATTAATTACAAAATAAGGGGCTAATTTATGGTTTGGATTAAAATATGCGGAATTACAAATGAGGAGGATGCTTTAAAAATAGCAAGTTTAGGAGCAGATGCTCTTGGGTTTATTTTATCTACTGAAAGTGCAAGGAAAATAGAACCTGACAAAGCAAAAGAGCTAATACGTGCAACAAAAGATAAATTTATAAATATACGCGATAAAATGCGGCCGTCATTTGTTGGAGTTTTTGTAAATGAAAATATAGGTAAAGTTACAGAAATTGCAGAAAAACTAGGCCTGGATTATATCCAGCTATCTGGTGATGAAACTCTGTATTATTTAAAGAAAATTAAAAAACATAATAAAAATATTAAATTAATAAAGCTTGTAAGAGTTAAAGACAATGTTCCATCTTTTGCAGCCATATCAAAGCAGATGCTGGAATTTAAAAAAATAGCAGACTTTTTTTTACTTGATACTTTTAACGAAAATATTTATGGAGGCACGGGTAAAAGTTTTAACTGGGAGCTTGTAAAAGGATTAAGCCAGGAATATCCTGTAATTTTAGCTGGAGGACTTGACTGCGGAAATGTAACCGAAGCGATACAAATAGTAAAGCCCTTTGGTATTGATGCCTCAACAAGGCTGGAAGAATCACCGGGTAAAAAAGATATTAGAAAAGTGGAAATTTTTATTAAAAATGCTGTTAAGAAGGCAGATTAAATGAGAAAAAATATAAGGGATATAAAAAAAGCTCAAGGTTATTTTGGGCCATACGGGGGAAGATATGTTCCTGAAATACTAATCAGCGCTTTAGATGAGCTTGAAAAAAATTATGTGAAGACAAAAAATGATAAAAAATTCCAGGAAGAACTTTCCTATTATTTAAAAAATTATGCAGGAAGACCAACACCTCTTTATTTTGCTGCAAGACTTGCAAAATATTTGGGAGGGGCAAAAATTTATTTAAAAAGGGAGGATTTATGTCACCTGGGCGCTCATAAGATCAACAATACTTTGGGACAGGTATTGCTTGCGCGAAAAATGGGTAAAAGCAATATCATTGCAGAAACAGGCGCAGGGCAGCACGGGGTTTCAACTGCAGCTGTATCAGCGCTCTTTGACTTAAAATGCAAAATATTTATGGGGGAAAAAGATATTGAAAGACAGTCTCCGAATGTATTCAGGATGAAGCTACTTGGCGCTGAAGTTATTGAAGTAAATTCCGGGAGCAAGACTTTAAAAGATGCTGTAAATGAAGCTATCCGTTATTGGGTATCAAACATAGATGATACATATTATGTGCTGGGTTCAGTCGTAGGACCACATCCCTACCCAACAATAGTCAGAGATTTTCAGAAAGTTATCGGTATTGAGACAAAAAAACAGATAATAGGCGTTGAAGGCAGATTGCCAGACTATATCTTAGCATGTGTTGGTGGTGGAAGTAATGCAATTGGAATTTTTTATCCTTTTTTAAAAAATTCTTATACGACTAATCTTGTCGGTATTGAAGCAGGAGGCGAGGGTATAGCTAGCCAGAAGCACGGCGCTTCGCTTTCAGCTGGAGAAAAAGGAGTTCTACAGGGCAGCTTTAGTTATGTGCTTCAAGACAAATATGGGCAAATAAGAGAAGCCCATTCCATATCTGCAGGTCTTGATTACCCGGGAGTTGGTCCTGAACATGCATATCTGAAAGAAAAGGGTTTAGCAAGATATGAGTACATACTTGATAAAGAAGCTCTGGAAGCATTTAAAATTCTTTCACAGCTTGAAGGCATAATACCTGCACTTGAGAGTGCACATGCTGTAGCGTATGCCATAAAAATTGCCCCGAATTTAGATAAGGATAAAATTATTATTATTAATTTATCAGGCAGAGGTGATAAGGATATTGATACTGCATATAAATTATTAAAACTTAAGCAGGCAAAAATATGAAAGCTATGAAAAAAGAAAAAGTAAGAGAAACTAAAATAGATAATGTTTTTAATGAATTAAGAAGCAACAGCCGGAAAGCTCTTATCCCTTTTATTACATGCGGTTCTCCTTCTATTGATGGTTGTATGAAATTATTTGATGTCCTCGAAAAAAATGGAGCAGATATTATTGAAATTGGAATTCCTTTTTCAGACCCTTTGGCTGATGGACCAGTTATTCAAGCAACATCGAAAATTGCTCTTGAAAACGGTATTAACACAGATACAGTTATGGATACTATTGTTAAAATAAGGAGCAAAAGCAATATACCTATTGTTATTTTGACTTATTTTAATACTGTTTATAGATATGGTATTGATAAATTTCTCAAGAGAGCTTCGAGTGCAGGAGTAGACGGTCTAATAATTGCTGACCTGCCTTTAGAAGAATTTTATAATTACAGGTTGTTTTTTAATAATTCTTCTATCGACAAAATAATGCTTGCTTCTCTCACATCAAGTAAAGAAAGGCTATATAAAATTTCAAATATTTGTAAAGGTTTTCTTTATTGTGTGGCAGTAAAGGGAGTGACAGGGATAAGGGATGGAATAAGCAGTGAGGTAAAAGACTTTTTGATAAAACTCAGGAGTATAACAAATCTCCCCCTGGCTCTTGGATTTGGAATATCAAATCCCGAACAAATAAATGAAGTTAAAAAATATTGTGATGCAATAATTATTGGAAGCAAAATACTTTCATTGCTTCTTGACGCTGATGATTTTAACAAAGGCTTAAGTAAAGTGGAAGAATTTATGATAAAAGTAAAGAATGTTTTAAAAGTAAATTAAGGGTTTGCAAGAGTTTGCTAAATTTAAGGAAAAAATGAAAAAACAACAAATAGATATATTAATGATTGATAACTATGACTCCTTTACTTTTAATTTAGTGCAGTATTTCGGAATATTGGGAGCCAAAATAAAAGTTTGTAGAAATGATAAAATCGGTCTGTCAGATATAGAAGAAATGGACCCATTAAAAATTGTAATCTCTCCTGGTCCCGGAAGACCTGCAGATGCAGGGATTTCTAACAGTTTAATCAAATATTTCTATAAGAATATACCAATTTTAGGGGTATGCCTGGGCCATCAATGTATCGGAGAAGTTTTTGGGGCCGATATTATAAATTCTGGCATTGTCGTACATGGGAAAACTTCTTTGATTTACCATGATGATAAGACAATTTTTAAAGGTTTAGAAAATCCTTTTAGAGCAGCAAGATATCACTCTCTTATTATAAAAAAAGATACCATTCCATCCTCCTTTGAAATATCAGCAAATACTGAAGATGGTAT
>JAHILC010000214.1 GCA_018897225.1 Actinomycetota bacterium | reverse complement strand
TAACCCCTTCCTTGATAGAAATCGCAAGTCCTCCTCTTTTTAATTTTTAAATAATATGAATCTTAAAATATTTTCTGTATAAAGAGCGCAAACACGTAGAATACCAAAAAAAATAAAAAATGTCTACATTATTTTATAAACGGGTTAAAACCAACGGACCACTTTCGGTTATAGCTACCGTATCTTCAAAATGGCATGAATACTTTCTGTCAACCGTAACTACTGTCCATAAATCATCCAAAACTTCAACATCGCTATTACCAATATTTAACATAGGTTCTATTGCCAGCACCATACCTTTTTTCAGCATTGGTCCTTGTCCCGGAAGGCCATAGTTTAGAACCTGAGGATCTTCGTGCATTTTTTTGCCAATGCCGTGACCAACAAAATCCCTGACAACCGAAAAACCGTCTTGACACGCTCTTGACTCAATTGCATGTGAAATATCTGAAAGTCTATTACCTGTTTCGCATTTATCAATACTTGCGTTAAGAGCATCCAGGGTAGCGCCATAAAGCCTGTCTGCTATTTTGCTGATATTACCAATCCTATAGCTCCTTGCAGCATCTCCATAAAATCCATTTAATTTTACACCTACGTCTATTGATACCAGATCTCCGTCCCTGATAGTCCTTTTACCCGGTATACCGTGTACAACTTCTTCATTTATGGAAACACATATGCTCGCCGGAAATGCCCTGCTGCTTATCCTGCCAACATATCCCTTAAAAGCCGGGTGAGCGCCTTTTTTAACTATTAAATCTTCAGCTATCCTGTCAAGATATCCTGTTGTAACTCCAGGTCTTAAAATTTTTTCTAATTGTAAAAAAACTTCCGCAACGAGAACACCAGCCTTCTGCATCAATCTAATCTCATCAGCTGATTTACAAATAATCATAAATGTTTGAGCGCCCTTTCAGTCACTTGGTTTTCCATACCAGTGCCATCTATGTTTACCAGCAAATTATGCTCCCTGTAATAATCAATTAAAGGTTTTGTCTCTTTTTCATAAACATTAAGACGCTCGGTAATTACTTTTAGTTCGTCATCTTTTCTCTTAATTAAATCGCCGCCGCATTCCGGACATTTGGCGCTTTCGGCATCTTTAAAGTTATTAATATTGCAAATATTATTGCAGCTGTGGCAGATCCGTCTGCTTGTAAGCCTTTTAATAATTTCGTCTTTGCTTACATCTATATTTATAACACTGTCAAGCTTTATTCCAAGCAAGTCAAGCATATCGCCAAACATTTTTGCCTGCTTTAAATTTCTTGGGAATCCGTCCATTAAAAAACCTTTGTCTGACTGTTTTCCTTCGAGCTCTTTTTTTATTATTTCAATGATCAACTCATCGGGTACAAGCTTGCCTTCCTTAACAAAATTACCTGCCTTTCGGCCAAGCTCTGTATCGTTTTTTATCTCATTTCTAAGGATATTACCAGTTGAAATATGCGATATTTTAAATCTTTGTACAATCTTTTTAGCCTGTGTGCCTTTTCCGGCGCCAGGAGCTCCAAGCAACACCAGTCTCATTTCAAGAAACCCTCGTAATCACGCATGATTAATTGAGATTCAAGCTGCCTCATCGTTTCAAGAGCAACACTTACGGCTATCAAAAGAGAAGTCCCGCCAAACCTGAAAGGTATGCCGCCGTACGCTATAAGTACCTCGGGAAGCAAAGCGACCATGGCTAAAAAAAATGCTCCCGGAAGCGTTATCCTGTTTAAAATATTGGAAAGATAATCTGCTGTATTTTTACCAGGTCGGAGTCCTGGGATAAAACCACCATATCTTCTCAAGTTATCAGCAGTATCATTAGGATTAAAAGTTATAGCCCCATAGAAATATGCAAATCCAATGATTAAAATAGTATAGACTACTGCGTAAACCGGGTTTATTCCTCCAGTCTCACGGGGAGTCAGCATATTAGCAAGGGTCTGCAGCCACTTGACATTGGTAAATTGAGCTATTGTTGCTGGAAAGAGCAGGATTGAAACTGCAAAAATAATTGGCATAACTCCAGCTTGATTAACTTTTAATGGAAGGTACGTGCTCTGGCCACCAAAAACTTTTCGGCCAACAATACGTTTTGCATACTGTACAGGTATTTTTCTCTCACCTTGCGTCATCATAATTATTGCCATGATCATACCAACAGCTATAGCAGCAATTGCAATAAGGTATATTATATTTACAGTTTTTAACCTGAAAAGACTGATAATCTGGCCTGGTATCTGTGAAACTATAGATGCAAAGATAATCAGTGAAATTCCATTCCCAATACCATGCAGGTTAATAAGCTCTCCGAGCCACATTATTAAAGTTGTTCCTGCGGTCAAAGTTACAATTATCATAAATACATGTATGAAATCAAATTTAGGGATTGCTCCAAAATTTCTAAAATAGAAAACCATCGCAACTGATTGAATTAAGGACAGACCTACCGTTAGATATCTGGAAATCTGGGTTATTTTTCTTCTTCCTACTTCACCCTCTTTTGCCAGCTGCTCAAGTTTGGGTATAACTACCTGCAATAACTGCATTATGATGGATGCTGTAATGTAAGGCATAATGCCTAATGAAAAAACAGCAAAACGTCCAAGAGCGCCACCCGAAAATAAATCAAGCATTCCAAGCATTCCGCTTTGAACCTGGCCCATTACTGCATTTGCATCAACTCCAGGAATGGTTATAGTTGCTCCAAACCTGTATAATGCCAGAATTGCAATTGTGTAAAAAATCCTGTTTCGAATTTCCTTTATCCTGAAGGCATTAAGAATGGCTCTGAACATATTTCTTACCTCTTATTTTTCCTTTTTTGCCCTTATTTCTACTTCTGCCGTGCCGCCAGCTTCTTGTATTTTCTTTACAGCGTTTTCGCTGAAGAAATTAGCTTTTATTGTAAGCTTCTTGGAAATACTACCATTGCCCAAAATTTTTAAAGGGTTATCTTTTTTCATGATAAGGCCTTTTTGGCTTAAAAAATTAGAATCTATAACGTCGCCATCATTAAACTTATTTAATTGACCGACATTTATTATAGTGAATTCTTTCTTCCGTGTATTTTTAAAGCCCCTTAAATGTGGAATTCTTCTGTGAAGCGGCATCTGTCCACCTTCAAATCCAAGCCTTATGTTTGCGCCTGAACGAGACAGCTGGCCTTTAGTCCCTCTTCCAGAAGTAGTCCCATGTCCTGAGCCATTTCCTCTTCCAACTCTTTTCCTATTTTTTGTAGAACTTTTATTTGGCGCTATATCACAGAGCCTCAAGTTGATCTCCTTTCAAATGTAAAACTGTTTAAACTATTTAAGGTTTTTATTAACAGATCTTTTATTTAGAACCTGTTCCTTGGTCTTCAAAGACAACAGTCCTGAAACTGTAGCATTTACAATATTTAGCGCATTTGCGCTTCCTAATGATTTTGTAAGTATATCCCTGACACCTACAAGTTCCATTATGGCTCTCACAGGACCGCCAGCTATAACACCTGTACCGGGGGCAGCTGGTTTCATAAAAACACGCCCTGCGCCAAATCGGCCAGTTACTTCATACGGGATGGTGCCATTAACCAACGGAACATCAAAAAGATTTTTCTTTGCAGCATTTATTGCTTTCTGAATTGCAATTGATACTTCATTTGCTTTTCCAAAACCTATCCCTACTTTACCACTCATGTTTCCAATTGCAACCAGGGCGCTGAAACTGAATCTCCTGCCACCTTTTACTACTTTTGCAACCCTATTTATTTTTATAACTTTTTCACCATATTCACTATTGATAGAAAAATCAGGCACTAAATTTCCTCCTTGTAACTATTAAAATTTCAATCCACCAGCCCGGGCTCCATCAGCCAATGCCTTAACCCTGCCATGATATTTAAAACTTCCTCTATTAAAAACAACTTCGCTGATGTTTTTTTCTTTT
>JAHILC010000213.1 GCA_018897225.1 Actinomycetota bacterium | reverse complement strand
GTAAGGCAGTGGGATAGATGAAACTTGGCAGTAAAATAAAATTAAAGGAAATTCTGGACTGGACCAGTTCAACTGTTTATGGCCAGAAATACAACAAAGATTTTCAAAATTTTAACTTGACCTCAATATCTACTGATACGAGGACAATAGAAGAAGAAGATTTTTTCATACCTGTTGTGGGTGAAAACTATAATGGGCATGATTTTATTTTAGATGCTTTAAAGCAGGGCGCATCTGGTTTTATTTTTGAATCAAGGTTTAATGATATGATTGCTGGCTGGAGAGATAAAATAGAATCTGATATATGGGACAATATGGTAGTGTTAGAAACTGAAAACAATTTAAGCTTCCTGCAGGATATCAGCCATCATTATATCAGGAAATTCAATCCCATTGTGATAGGTATAACTGGCAGTGTGGGAAAGACTACAACAAAAGATTTTGTTGTAAGCATATTGAGCAGGGTTTTTAATACAAAATTTACCCCTAAAAATTTTAACACAGAAATTGGAATATCCAAATCTGTTCTTGAAATTGATGGAAACACTCAATTTTTCATTGCCGAACTTGGCATGAGAGCAAATGGCCAGATTGGAAAACTTGCTAAAGTCGTAAACCTGGACATAGGAGCCATAACTGCAGTTGGTCCTTCTCATCTTGAATTTTTTAAAAATATGGAGGGAGTAGCCCTGGCAAAGTCAGAAATGGCTGAGTTCATTACTGTAAAAAGGGGTGTACTATTTTTAAATAATGATGATGATTGGACAGATTTTATTGAAAAAAGAATAAAATGCAAAGTCTTGAAATTCGGGCGCAACAACAGTCTTGATTTTAATTTTCTTGAAAAAGATATGGATGAATATGGAAAATTTTCTTTTGGCTTTTATAAAAATAAAAAAAAGCTTGCTGAAATAAATTTACCTGTGTCAGGCTATCATAATCTTTATAATGCTTGCTGTGCTGCAGCAATATGTTCTTTTCTAAAACTTGAGCCGGAAATGATAAGGGAAGGCATTGAAAGTGCAGTTTTAGAGAACAAGAGGATGGAAGTAGGAAGAAAAGGAGATAAAATTATTATTAATGATTGTTATAATGCAAATCCGCTGTCAATGAAAAAAGCGATTGATACTCTTAAACTAATAGCTTCTAAAAATAAAGGCAGAAGTGTTGCAATACTGGCAGATATGCTGGAACTTGGCGATGAAAGCCAGCGGCTGCATTTTGAAATTGGACAGTACTTAAAGGAGAAGAATATAGATATGGTTGTTGTTGTCGGCAAGCTTTCGAAAAAGATTTGTTCGGGTTTTTTGCCCAAGAAATCATATTATTTTGATGATAAGGGAAATCTTAGCAGTAAATTGCAAAGTTTTTTAAAGGCGGGCGATGTTATTCTTATAAAAGGGTCAAGAGCAAACAGGCTGGAAAGTCTGCTGGATTTTATTAATTAAATGGTTTATTTTTATGTTTAAATTTTTTTATTTCAAAGGATAAATTATGAACTGGATCTTTCTTTCAATAATATTTGGCGGGTTGATTTCACTACTTTTTACCCCATTATTTATAAAAATACAAAGAACAAGAAAAATCGGCCAGAGTATTAGAATTGACGGACCCAAATCACACTCAACAAAATCCGGCACGCCCACAATGGGCGGCATTGTATTTATTGTGGCGGCTCTAATTTCTTACGCAGGAGTAGCAATTATCAAATTCTTGAGGCACGATGTGTTCAGTTATGAAGGAATTTTTATTGTTTCTGTTTTCTTAATGTGCGGGCTTATTGGTTTTATTGATGATTACATGTCACTTAAAAAACAGAGGTCTCTTGGACTCCGAGGATGGGTGAAAATGTTGCTTTTGGTAATAATATGTATGTATTTCTTTTTATTTGCGAAATATGTTATAAATCTTGATACGACAATCAGTATTCCGCTTACCAGCCTAAAATTTCAGCTTGGAAACTGGTATTATATTATTCCTGCAATTATCATCATTTCCACAACAAATGCAGTAAATTTAACCGACGGGCTTGATGGTCTTGCAGCAGGCACAGCATCAATAGTTTTGGCATTTTTCTGCTTTATTGCATTTCTGGAATGGACAATCTCCAATGTTTCATTTGGAATAGATATAGCGGTTATATGCGGTGCGGCTATCGCATCATGTGCTGCTTTTTTATGGTGGAATACGGCTCCTGCCGAAATTTTTATGGGTGATACAGGCTCGTTTGGCCTGGGTGGTTTGATAGCTGCTGTTGCAATAGTTTTAAAACAGGAAATACTGCTGTTTATAATAGGCGGATTATTTGTGCTGGAAACTCTTTCAGTAATTATACAGGTCGTATGGTTTAAGATATTCAAAAAACGTGTATTTAAAATGGCTCCTCTCCACCATCACTTTGAGCTTCTCGGGTGGGCAGAAATAAAGGTCATAATACGATTCTGGATAATCTGTGCTCTTTTTTCAGGACTTGGGTTTTTCATTTATTACTTAAAATTTATAGACTAGAAAATGAATTTAGAAATTAAGAACTTTTTGAAGAATAAAAATATACTAGTATTGGGTTTGGGAAAAAGTGGTATTTCTGTCATAAAAAAACTCACTTCCTTACCGGTAAGTGTATTTGGGATGGATAATAATCCTTATATTGATATTGAACCCAACCTTGCAGAAATTGAAAAAATAAAAGGTTTTAAACTGGAAATAAGACTGGATGAAAAGATAAATGAAGATATTGATATCATAAAAGGGATAGATCTGGCAGTAGTCAGTCCTGGTATTTCAAATGATGTTGGCGTAATTAAAGAAGCTGATAAAAGAGGAATACCAATTTGGAGTGAAATAGAATTTGCCTGGAAATTAATGCCTGAAGAAGCAAAGAAAAAAACAATTGC
>JAHILC010000212.1 GCA_018897225.1 Actinomycetota bacterium | reverse complement strand
GCCGTACAACTAAATCTTTATCTAAATCCTTAAAAACTTCGTCTGATTGATCTTTAAAATCTATAATACTGTATTTAAAATTATATTCGTTAGCCAATAATTCAATGAAGTCTTTATCAAGGGATTGGTTAATATTAACAATCTCACCCATATTGAAAAGTGTCTGGATAATTTCGCTGGATGGTATGCCTATTCTTTCGGATAGCAGTTTTATGTTTGCACCTTCATGAAGTTCTATATTTTTCTTAATCTCAGGTCTTTTACTAATCTTCTCTTTCAAATCAAGGTCTTTTAATGAATCTTGGGCAATATGTTTTTCCTCAACAGCTTTATCTTCACGTTTTTTAAACAAAACACTTTTAGCCTTATTCTTTAACTTGCCTTCTCTTTCTTCTTTATCCAGCTCTTTATCAAGCACTTTTCTTATATTTATCTTCTTTTCTTCATCCCAGCCCGGCCTGCGCTTTAGAGTATCTTCAGTCTTTTTAATATATTTTTCTTCTTTTATTTCAACAATCTCAGGCTTTTTTGTCGTAACAGGCTTGAGAACTTTTTTTATTTTTTTGCTTACCACTTTAATAATAGATCTTTTTTGGACAGCAGCTTTGCTCCAAGAAGCTCTTTTAACCTTTATTAAAGTTTTTAGGACTTTTTCTTTCTGGTCTTCTGTAATTGTTGAGCTGTGGCTTCTAACCTCAATTCCAAGGTCCTGGCATATTTTTATAATATCACCAGTGGGTATATTAATTTCTTTGGCTAATTCATATATTCTTATAGAATTCATTTACTTAAGTTTTTTCCTTTTGCTCTATTCTTTCTCTTCGTGCTTCATTTAATTCATCTTCGAATTGCTTCTCGCTCTTTATGTCTATCTTCCAGCCCGTTAATTTAGCTGCAAGTCTTGCATTTTGGCCTTCTTTTCCAATAGCAAGAGACAGCTGGTCATTTGGAACTACTATAAGTCCAAATTTTCTATCTTCATCCGTAAGGACTTTCAATACTCTCGCGGGGCTCAAAGCATTTTTAATAAAAATAACAGGGTCATCACTATAATCAACGATATCTATTTTTTCACCTTCAAGCTCATCAACAATCATTCTGACTCTTGAACCTTTAGGTCCCACGCATGCACCTACCGGATCAACATTTTTATCGTTTGAAAACACTGCTATTTTCGTTCTATATCCAGCTTCACGGGCAATGCTTCTAATTTCAACAACTTTCTCGCTTACTTCCGGAACTTCGAGCTCAAATAACCTCCTGATTAACCCTGTATGAGTTCTTGATACTATAACCTGAGGACCTTTAGTGGTATTTCTTACATCAGATATAAAACATTTAATTCTTTCCCCATGTTTGTATCTCTCGCCTGGTACTTGCTCATATTGTGGTAAAAGAGCTTCTACTTTCCCGAGGTCAACCAATGTAAACCTTGAATCATTCTGCTGTACAATTCCCGTAACCAAATCTCCAACACGATCCTTAAATTCATCAAACATTATTTCTCTTTCAGCTTCTTTTATTCGCTGCCTGATTACCTGCTTTGCTGTTTGGGCAGTAATCCTGCCAAAATCCTTAGGAGTTATTTCTATTTCGCCGCCATTGCCTTCACCATCATCTGTTTCATCTTCTAAAAGTTTGAATACCCTTATTTCTCCACTTTTATCATCTATATCAATTCTAACCCGATAGTCTGCATCATAAATCTTTTTATAGGAGGCGCTAAGGGCGTCCTTCAAAGCGTCGATTATGGTATCCATTTTGATACCTTTTTCTTTTTCTAACTCTTTCAATGCTTCTATTAATTTTCTATTCAATTAAATCACCATGTTATAACTAAATAATAAAAATAGTGGGTCAAGCCCACTATTCCTACCATTTATATTCATTCAAATGTAGAAATTATTATATCATAATAAATAATAAAGTAAAATATGGAAATAAACTAAATATCAATAAACCGCAAGTTATCCCCTATCATGGATAAATTCCCCTCAGTGTAACAGCCTCAGCAACCCTGTCAACTGCAATAAGAGATGCAGCAGTCCTCATATCCACTTTTTTCTTTTGGGATGCATTATAGACATCATAGAATGCCTTTTCCATAATATCTCTTAGCTTTAAGTTAACTTCACGCTTTCCCCAGAAATATGCAAGGTTGCCCTGAACCCATTCAAAATATGATACTGTCACACCGCCTGCGTTGCATAAAACATCAGGAATTATAAATATATTACTACCGGCCAGTATCGGGTCTGCATCAGGAGTAACCGGACCATTTGCGCCCTCTGCAATTATTTTTGCTTTAATTTTTGCTGCATTTGATGCAGTTATCTGGTTTTCTAAAGCTGCAGGAACTAAAATATCACACTTGATCTCAAATATGGCTTCCCTGCCAATAGCCTGGGCTTCAGGATAGCTTGCAAGTGTTTTGCCGGATTTTATATAATCTGCAACCTTATATGGGTCTATACCGCCTGGATTATGTATGGCTCCCGTTACGTCGCTTAGGCCTATTATTCTATGGCCAAGATCAAATAAAATTTTGGCTGCATTTGAGCCAACGTTTCCGAACCCTTGAACTACGACATTCAAGCATGCTGCATCAATGCCTAAAACTTTTAGAGTTGATAGAATTGTATAAACACATCCTCTTGAAGTAGCTTCTTCTCTTCCTTGGGAACCCCCAAGACAAATTGGCTTGCCTGTTACCACTCCCGGAACAGAATGTCCTTTATCCATGCTGTATGTATCCAATATCCATGCCATAACCTGTGCGTTTGTTCCAACATCAGGAGCCGGGATATCTTTTTCAGGACCAATGTTTTCTATTATTTCAAAAATGTATCTTCTTGTTATTTTTTCAAGTTCATTTATAGAAATTTTTGTCGGGTCGACTATAACACCGCCTTTGGCTCCACCAAAAGGAATCCCAACAACAGCACACTTCCAGGTCATGAGCATCGCAAGGGCTTTTATCTCATCAAGGGTTACGTCCTGGTGATATCTTATGCCGCCTTTGGCTGGCCCTCTATTTGTATCATGCTGAACTCTGTAGCCTTTAAATATTTCAATAATGCTACTGTCCATCTTAACCGGAATAGCGACTTCGATAATTTTACGGGGTTCGCGCAGATACTTTTGCATGCCATCATTTAAACCAAGTATTGCCATTGTAGCATCAAGCCTACTCAAAGCCATTTCCCACATATTACCTTCTGCCATTTTTTTTAGTTACCTTTCATTAAAAATTAATTTTAATATCTTACCTAAAGAATTGCACTTATGCCAGATTCCTGGGTCCTGATTCTTATTGCGTCTTCGACAGGTATTATAAATATTTTTCCTGATCCGAATTCACCCGTTTGTGCAAGCCTTACAATTGTTCTTGTAACAGCCTCAACAATCTCCTCATCAACAACTATTTCAAGCTTTATTTTAGGCAAAAACTTTACTTCTTTATTAGGAATTTCACCTTTAATAAAACCTCTTTGTTTTCCAAAACCCTTAACATCAGAAATTGTTATACCTTCAACTCCTGCATCAATTAAGGCGTCTTTGACTGCATCCAGTTTGAATGGTTGAATGAAGCATTCAATTTTTTTCAGCATGACTTTTTATTGCTCCTTTCCGGACTAAAATAATATGTAATAAAAATAATCTTTTTACCGTCAATAATCGCTTTATTATTCACCTACTTGTTATTATAGAGCTTTCTTTAGTTGTTTCAAATTTTTATTTTAAAATTAGTCTGTTTCAACAGAAACAATCCTTATATCGTCCTCTTCCCGTACTTGCGCATTCTTGATTCGACAAGCAGGGCATTTAACATTGGAAATATCAAATTCAGCATTTGATTCAAATATTTTTCCGCACTTGCTGCATGCAAGTTTTAATTTATTTTTTTTAAATTTAAGAATGGCGCCTTTCAATCTTTGATTCTCTGCAGTTAAAAAATCGAAATAAAATTTTATGGATTGAGGTTCTATACTTGCAAGTTTGCTCAATTCGAATTTTACTTTCTTTATTTTTTTTAAATTTTTTTCCTTTATTATTTTTTCAAGTATCTCAAGAATTGAACAGGTTATAGAATATTCATGCATAATTTCATTTTTTATCTTTATTTAATTAATACTGATTTTTTACTTCTTGGAATTTTCTTAAATAAATGATTCAGATAAACTTTTTAATTCTTCAAGGTTAAACACTGGACCATCTACACAAACAAATTTTTCTCCAAGGTTACATCTTCCACATTTTCCTATTCCGCATTTCATCCTTCTTTCCAATGTTGTGTAAATTGTGCGGTTTTCAAACCCCAGTTTTTCAAGTACTCCCAATGCATATTTAATCATAATAGGTGGCCCACAGGTAATTGCAACAGTATTATCAGGTGGAGGCGCTAATCTTTCTAAAACATCCGGACACAACCCAACTTCCTTATCCCAGCCATAGCAAGCAGTGTCAATAGTTAGAAATACCTCTATGTCATCAGACTTTTCCCAGTCTTCTATATCATACTTAAAGCATACATCTTCCGGAGTTTTTGCACCGTAGATGAAAGTTAATTTCTCATATTTACTTCTATTTTCAAGCATATAGAGCAGGAGTGGCCGTAATGGCGCTAAACCAATTCCGCCCCCAACAAATAAAATATTTTTTCCTTCCATATCTTCGTAAGGAAACCAGTTTCCCAATGGCGCCCTCAATCCCACCTTCTCACCCTCGTTAAGATTATGGATAGCCGAGGTTGTAACACCGGTTTTCATGACCGTAAATTGAAGAAAATCATTTTTAGAAGGTGATGAATTAATTACAAAAGTGGATTCACCATATCCAAAAACTGATAACTGACCAACTTGTCCTGGCTTAAATTTGAAGTTTTTCATTTTTTCTTCGTCATCAATTTTTATTTGAAGGGATATTATGTTTGCGGTCTCCTTAATTATTTTATTTACAGTTGATATTTCAGGAACATAAGGATTTAGAATTTCTGAATTCGTATTTAATTTATTTTTTAAATTTGATTTATTATTTTCCATAATTAACAAATAATTAATACCAGTTTATTTCTAACTATTTATCCATACTTTTTATTTTTTTAGCGCTATCCAATATAGAGTTAACAATTTCTCTTATATCCATACCAACAGGGCAAACCTCAACACACCTACCGCACCCTACACAATATATATTTTTATTTCTTTTATAAAAATAATTATACTTACAATTTATCTTATTTCTGTATCTTTGATAAATATCAGATCTGGGATTATGACCACTTGCCTCAAGAGTATAATAATAGTTCATGCAATAGTCCCAACATCTAAATCTCTCACCGTCAAGATCTTCTATTTCGTCACAAATATTAAAGCATACGCAAGTTGGACATACGTAGGTACATGCTGCACAACTTATACATTTTTTTGTAACTTTCTTCCAAATATCAGAATTAAAAGATGCTTCCATAGAATCTGGGATTTCACCCGTGGAAACATCATTATAGCAGCTGGGCATCTTAACTTCTGACTCGGATATGATTTTATCTATTTCAGCATAATAGTTTTCATCATCCTGATTTGCTTTTTCAAATAAGTCTTTATTTTCCTCTGCAAGCCACTTTACGTTTTCACCTATTTTTAAAATGGCATAGGCTTCTTTTAGTTCTATCATACCAATATCCGCATGCTCGAAATTAAAAGGATGTCCACCTACTGAAGTACAAAAACAGTCCGGATAAACTTTACTGCATCCGACCGAAATAAAAATAGAGGAATTTCTATTGTTTAAATAGTACGGATCTTGTTTTCCACCTGCTCCAAATACCAGATCAAACAT
>JAHILC010000211.1 GCA_018897225.1 Actinomycetota bacterium | reverse complement strand
GGCCTTCTTATGTCTTAGGCGGCAGGGCTATGGAAATTGTTTATGACGAAGAAAAATTAGAACAATTTATTATTGAGGCGGCTAAGGTTTCCGGGGAACATCCTATTCTCATTGATAAATTTTTAGAGGATGCAATTGAAGTTGATTGCGACGCAATCTTTGATGGCAGTGAGTTATTTATTGGCGGGATAATGGAACATATAGAAGAGGCTGGAATTCATTCTGGCGACAGCGCTTGCGTACTTCCGCCTTTTACCTTAAGCAAAAAAGTAATTGACAGTATTAAAGATTATACATATAAAATTGCAAAAGAATTGAATGTAATCGGGCTTTTAAATATTCAGTATGCAATAAAGAATTCAACTGTCTACGTTCTTGAGGCAAATCCAAGAGCATCAAGGACTGTTCCGTTTGTCAGTAAATCAATAAAAATTCCGCTTGCAAAGATAGCTGCAAGAGTTATGGCAGGACATAAATTAAAAGACTTAAATTTTGAAAGGGTTAATAGCCTTGATTTGAAATATTTCAGTATTAAAGAAGCAGTTCTTCCTTTCAACAGGTTCCCGGGTTTTGATACTATCCTTGGTCCAGAAATGAAATCAACTGGCGAAGCCATGGGTATTGATAAAAATTTTGGTGTTGCTTTTGCAAAATCCCAGATAGCAACAAACCAAATCCTCCCAACTTCCGGTAAAGTTTTTATAAGTGTAAATGATAAGGATAAAAGTAATATTGTTCCAATTGCTGCAGCCATATTCAAAATGGGATTTACAATAATTGCAACTAAAGGCACAAGCGAGATACTTGAAAAGCATAATATCAAATGTTTTTCAGTATTAAAGATAAGTGAAGGCAGGCCCAACGTACTTGATATGATGAAGAATGGGGAAATAAACCTTATTATAAATACTCCAGAAGGCAGCAATGCAAGAAGTGACGGATATCATTTGAGAACTGCTGCGGTAATAGCCAATATTCCTTCAATAACTACTATTTCAGCGGCATCAGCAGTTATACAAGGCATCCATGAGCTTAAATATAATAAAGAAATTAAAGTTAAGTGTATGCAGGATTATTAAGGATGGTTTTAGGTAATTTAATGAAGATATTAAATGGTGAAATACTTTTAAATAAAAAATATGGTGAAAATTTATATAAGATGGAAATATTTTCACCCTATATTTGCAAAAATGCTCTTCCGGGACAATTTGTAAATATCAAATGCTGCTATGAAGGCATGCTTGACCCCTTACTTAGAAGACCGTTCGGAATATATGAAATTGATAAAAGATTTAATGTGTTTACAATCTTGTATCTGATTAAAGGCAAAGGCACTCTTTTCCTTTCAAAGTTAAAAAAGGGAGAAATTCTTAATTTTATTGGTCCCCTGGGTAACGCCATAAAAATTGTGACTGGGGCAGAAAATTACCTACTTGTGGGAGGGGGCATAGGAGTAGCTCCGCTATGTTTAATTGCCAGATATCTGACAGACCTGCAAAAAAATGTATATTTTATGGCAGGTTTTAAAGATGAATTATTTTTCAGCTGGGAAAATGATCTGATAAAGATAGTAAGGAATTACAGGATATTTACTGAAAACGGTTCTTTTGGTGAAAAAGGGTTGCCCACAAATTTTATTAGAGAACATATAGACCAGTACAAGAAGTTCAATTTTATATGTTGCGGCCCAAGAGAAATGCTTAAAGCTCTTCAGGATATTTTACAAGGTAAAAATATTGCAGCAATTGCGCTAATGGAAGAAATGATGGCATGCGGTATAGGTGTATGCATGGGTTGCGTGATAAAGATAAAAGAAGGCAATAATGCATTTACTTACAAAAGGGTGTGCAGTGATGGGCCGGCTTTTAATTTAATGGAGGTTATATTTGACTGAGAATATATCAGAATCAGCGCCCGATTTATCAATTAATCTGGGTAGGATTAAGTTGAAAAATCCAGTCATAACGTGCTCAGGCACTTTTGCAAGCGGCATTGAATATAATCAATTTTATAACATTTCCAATCTGGGAGCTGTTACTACAAAAAGTTTTTCTTTAAATAAAAGGCTAGGCAATAGTCCTCCTCGATTATGTGAAACTGCCGGAGGAATGCTGAACGCGATTGGACTGGCAAATGAAGGAATATATTATTTTATAAATGAACAATTACCTGTTTTAAAAAATCTGCAAGTAAGTATAATCCTTAGTATTTTTGGAGAAGATAATAATGAATTTTTAAGGATAGCCAAAGAAGTAAACAGCATAAAAGACGATATTGTAGCTGTTGAAATGAATCTTTCATGCCCAAATGTTGATAAAGGTGGAATTGCTTTCTGCTCGATGCCAGACCATGTAGAATCATTGATAAATTCCGTAAGGGAAATTTTGGATATTCCTTTAATTGCAAAATTAAGCCCAAATAATGATAATTTCATTGAAACTGCCGCTAAAGCTCGTAATGGGGGAGCTGAAGCAATATCATTAGTAAACACAGTTATAGGTACCGCCATTGATATTGATAACTTCAAGCCAAAGCTTGGGAATATATTTGGAGGATTGTCTGGACCTGCTATTAAACCTATAGCACTGGCCAAAGTCATGCAGCTTGCAAGGGAAAATATTTTACCTATTATTGGCATGGGTGGAATATTTTACTGGCAGGATGCCGTAGAATTTATGATAGCAGGCGCAAGTGCGGTTGGAATAGGAACACTAAATTTTGTTGAGGTCGATGCCGGGGAAAAGATTTTAGAAGGAATAAGTAATTATTTGCTAGAAAAGAATATAAATAATTTAGGCGAAATAATTGGAAAAGTATTTAAAAAATGGTAAAACAAGCATGCAGAATTAATAATCTTAAAATCAGTGATAGATTGATAATAGGCATTGATGTTAGCAGTAAGCAGGAAGTTATACTCCTGTGCAAAAGAATAAATAATAATGTAACAACATTGAAGCTGGGGTTGGAATTAATATACAGCTGTGGACCTGGTATTGTAAATACCGTAAGAAGTTTTGGTTATAAGGTAATGCTGGATACAAAGCTGCTGGATATACCAAATACGGTATGTGGCGCAATTGCCGCAATTTCTAAATTAGGTGTTGATAAAATTACGATCCATGCGCTGGGTGGCAGCAAGATGCTGGCAGACACAAAGCAAAAACTAGCCGAAGAATCATCAAAGCTTAATATTATTCCACCTCTGCTTTTTGCAGTGACCATTTTGACAAGTCTTGATGATGAAGATCTTGACACCCTGGGATTTAAAAATGGTTTTTTACCATCGGTTTTAAATCTTGCCAGCGTGTCAATAAAAAATGGTATTGACGGGATAATTTGTTCGCCTAATGAGGTAAAATCGATAAGAGAAAAACTAGGCGGCGGATTTTATATTGCAACTCCAGGGATAAGACTGCAAGACGATGACAAAGGCGATCAGAAAAGGATAAGCGCTCCTTATAGCGCCATAAAAGATGGAGCTGATTTCATTATTGTAGGCAGATCAATAACTGCAAAAGCAAATCTGGAAGAAGCAATAAAAAAAATTTTTCAAGAAATAGAAAGGGCGCTTGTTTAAATGGAAATAATAAGACAGGTTGAGAATATTGATATGATTAAGATTTTAAAAAATACAGGTTCAATCATGGAAGGACATTTTAAACTGACCTCAGGTTTTCATAGCAAATATTATTTGCAATGCGCCAGGTTATTGCAGTATCCGGCAGTAGTTTCTGGAATTATTGGTACTGCTTTGAAAGAATTTGGAAATGAAATCAATAGTGAAAAAATCCAGACTGTCATTTCTCCAGCAATCGGAGGGATATTATTTGGGTATATGCTTGCATTTAAATTAAATACTAAAATGATATTTACGGAAAGAAAAAACGACCAGATGGAACTAAGGCGTGGTTTTGAAATAAGCGCTGGTGAAAAGGTAATCATAGCAGAAGATGTAATCACAACAGGTGGTTCTGTTTTTGAAGTTATTGAAATTTGTAAAAAATTTAAAGCTGACATCAAAGGTATTATAAGCATTATTGACAGGTCTGAGGATTTAAAATTTGAATATCCCTTTTATTCATTAATAAAGTTAAAAATAGAAAAATATCCTCCCGATAACTGTCCGCTTTGCAAGCAGAATTTGGCAATTGACTATCCCGGGAGCAGGAAATAATTAAATAATGACAGTTCTGAAACCAAATGCAAAGTTTGCCCGTTTTATAAGAAAGAAAAGATCTGAAACTAAAAGAGCATTAAAAAAAGGTGATCTTACTTTAAACAAGCTTCTTAATGATAATGATTTGTATAAAGAAATTATTTCTAATATGAAAGTGTTTGAACTTTTAAAATCTCTGCCTAAGACTGGAAGAGTAAGGGCAGATAAAATTTTAAAAAAGCTTAAAATCAATTATTGCAAGAAGATGGGAGGCCTGGGCAAAAATCAGAAAAAAAATTTCTTAAATTATTTTAATATTGAGATTGAAAAAAAAGGGAAACTTTTTATAATATCAGGACCTTCGGGAGCTGGGAAAAGCAGCCTTATTTCAGATGCTTTAAATGGAACTAGCGGCTTTGTCAGATCTGTTTCGGTTACTACAAGACCAAAGAGAAAAAATGAAAAAGATGGAGAAAAATATCGATTCATCAGCAATAAACAATTTGAAAATCTAAAGAAAAATGAGAAACTTTTAGAATGTGCTGCATACTGCGGGTATTCTTATGGGACTCCAAAGGACTTTGTCCAAAAGCAATTAGAAGCAGGTGCCAATGTTATACTTGAAATCGAAGTACAGGGGGCAATGCAGGTTAAAAATATTATTGAGGATGCTTATATGATTTTTATCACGGTTCCTTCAATAATTAATTTGAAAGAAAGATTGGGTAAACGAAATACAGAAGAATGCATTGAAATTAAAAAAAGGATGAAAACATCAGAAGAAGAACTTAAATATCAAAAATATTATGATTGCATAATTATAAATAATAATTATAATGAAGCTTTGCTGAACTTAAAAAATTTGTTAAATTCTCAAAAGGAGTAATACTATTATGGACCTATTCAATATTGATGATTTAGTAAGTGTTGAAGACAGTAAATACTCGCTTTGTATTTGTCTTGCTAAAAGAGCGCGGGAACTCGGCGCTTATATTGTTGCAAAAAGAAATATGGAAAGAGTAAATATTATACCTCCGCTTGTTGAAATGGATACTAATGATCCATTGGAAATAGCAATTGCCGAACTGAAAGAAAACAAAATAAGCTTTATCAGAGTAAAAGATGGAATTAAATAGGGATTAAAATGGATCCTGCCATTTCTTCATTATTAAATAAAAAGAAAATCATTTTAGGAATTACAGGGTCAATTGCAGCATACAAAGCTGCAGGTATCTGCAGTAAATTGGTAAAATCAGGCGCAGATGTTTACCCGGTGATGAGTCCTAATGCTTTATATTTCATTAATCCGATAACTTTTAGCGCTATAAGCTCAAAAAAAACTATTGTTGAGCAATATGTAAACGAAGAAAAAATTCAGCACATCTCATTATCACACAGTGTAGATTTAATAATTATTGCGCCTGCAACCGCAAATACAATTTCCAAGCTTGCATGCGGGATTTGTGATAATTTTCTCACCACTGCAGTAATTGCATCATACTGTCCCGTGATTGTTGCTCCGGCAATGAATGAATCAATGTATCTAAATCAGGCTGTTGGCGACAATATTGAAAAACTTGAAAAAACCGGCAAATATTTCTTTGTAGAACCCGTAAAAGGGAGTCTGGCTTGCGGAGAAGAAGGCATGGGAAAACTTGCAAGTGAGGATACTATCATTGAAAAAGCAAGCATGTTAGTAAAATACTCAAATGATTTATCAGGCAAGAAAATAATTGTGACTTCAGGTGGTACCAGAGAATATATTGACAGCGTCAGATTTATATCAAACAGATCCAGCGGAAAAATGGGCTACGAACTTGCCCAAGAAGCATATTTTAGAGGAGCTCAAAGTGTAACCTTAATAACAACAAGCAAAAACATAATAAAACCTTATGGTGTCCAAACAATAATAGTTGAAGATACATCCGGGATGAAAGAAGAGATATTGAAACGATTCAGCCAGTCAGATATTACCATAATGGCAGCAGCAGTCAGTGATATAATTTGCGAAAATAAGTTTGATTATAAGTTAAAGAAGAATGATGATATAATATCAAAATTAAAATTTAAGGAGAATATTAACATATTAAAAATGCTTTCTGAGCTTAAGAATAAAAAACAGGTCCTGGTAGGTTTTTCTGCTGAGAGTGGCGAAAATATTGAAAATTCAAAATCTAAAATATCTGGTAAGAATATAGATATGATAGTGTTAAATGATATATCAAGACATGATATTGGTTTTGAAAGTAATTTTAACGAAGTATTTTTAATTGGCAAAAATGGAAATTTTAGAAAATTAGAAAAAAACAGTAAAAGAATAATAGCTCGTCAAATTTTTGATGAAATTTTAGGAGGATTGTTGTGACAAATAAGAGTAATTATGTGTTTACTTCAGAATCTGTAACCGAAGGCCATCCTGATAAGATGGCAGACCAAATATCAGACGCAATACTTGATTCTATAATAGCTGAGGATCCTAACTGCAGAGTAGCAGTCGAAACTTTATTAAAAACCGGAATTGTAGTGGTTGCTGGAGAAATAACAACAAATACTTATGTTGAAATTCCAGACATAGTAAGAGAAACAATAAAAAATATTGGTTATACCAGAGCTAAATATGGTTTTGATTACGAAACCTGTGGTGTTTTTACATCAATAGGCAGGCAGTCTCCCAATATAGCTCAAGGTGTTAATAAATCCTATGAGGCTCGTGCAGGTAACGGATATGAAGATGAAATTGACAACATAGGCGCCGGTGATCAAGGTATGATGTTTGGATTTGCCTGTACTGAAACACCTGAATATATGCCATTACCAATACAACTTGCACATCAGCTGGCTCACAGATTATCTGAAGTAAGAAAAGCAGGGATACTTCCATATTTGAGGCCAGATGGTAAAACCCAGGTTACGGTATTATATGAAAACGGAAAGCCCGTTTCAGTAGATACAATAGTTGTGGCATGTCAGCATGCGCCAATGATTGATATTGACACACAAATAGCTCCTGATATAAAAGAATTTGTAATAAAGCCCATAATACCTGAACAATATATTGGTAAAAATCTAAAGCTATATGTAAATCCTACTGGAGAATTCACCATTGGCGGGCCAATGGGTGATACAGGACTTACCGGAAGAAAAATAATAGTAGATACGTATGGCGGTTATGCAAGACATGGAGGAGGATGTTTTTCAGGGAAAGACCCTTCAAAAGTTGACAGGTCAGCATCTTATGCTGCAAGATATGTAGCTAAAAATCTTGTTGCTGCGGGAGTAGCTGATAAAATAGAAATAGAAGTAGCGTATGCAATTGGAGTTGCACACCCTATTTCAATAATGATTGAAACTTTTGGAACAGAAAATGTTGATAAATCGAAAATAGAAGCCGCTGTTCATGAAATATTTGATTTAAGACCCGGAGCAATTGTAAAGGATCTTGATCTTATCAGGCCTATATATAAAAAGACAGCATCCTACGGTCATTTTGGAAGACATGACAGAGACTTTAGCTGGGAAAGGCTTGATAAAGTTGCTGAATTAAAGAAATTTTTTAGTATGAAATAAACGTCTTTAAGCATCTTAAATTATATATTTAATTAATTTTATATGACTTCCCGCAACCAAATTGCTGAAGTTTTCCTTGATTTAAAAGCAATAGAGATTAACCATGCTTTTGATTACAAGATACCTGATGAATTGATTGATAGTATTGGTATTGGAATCATGGTAGTTGTGCCTTTTGGCAGTAGAAAAGAAATTGGCTATGTCTCGAGACTTAAGGAAAAATCTAACCTACCTGATAAGAATCTTAAAAAAATAGACAGGGTAATTGGAAATATAGCCCTGTTTGATATTAAAAAATTAGGCCTCATTTACTGGATGAGCTTTTATTATATTGCTGCAATCGGAAAAATAATTGAGTTATTTCTTCCTCCGGTTACAAAATCTAAGCTTGAAAGATTTTGCTCTAATCCAACACATCAAACCAAAAAAAAGCTTAAAATTAAGCCAATAATAGATGAAAGCAAAGTCATTGCCCGTCCATTTTTTGGGGATATTTATTGTGAAGATATAAATAATTTTATCAGGAAAAACCTGCATAAAGCATTTCTTTTAGAAGGTTTTATGAGCTCTTATAATAAGACTTCACTATATTTAAGCCTTTGCCGCCAAACTTTAAAAAGCAACAGGAAAGTACTTATATTGGTTCCTGAAATTATTTCAGCAGAAAAACTATATGCAAGCCTTAAGATAGATTTTGGGCAGCGTGTTTGCATATATCATTCCGAGATGAGTGAGAAGAAAAGATTTGAGACCTGGTATGGAATTTGGGATAACAATTTTGAAGTAATTATAGGGACAAGGTCTGCTTTATTTACTCCAATTAAAGATCTGGGACTGGTCATAATTGATGATGAGCATGACCTGTCTTACAAAGATAGTACTATTATAAGGTATAACACTCAGGACGTAGCGTTAAGACTTGGAAAAATTTTAAAAATACCTGTTGTTTTTACAAGTCCAACCCCCTCAATAAGTATAAGATTTAAAGCAGAAAATGAAAATAATTTTAAAATTATTGAAGTATCTGATGATTTTAGCAATAAGACTTTGCTTGAAAAAGTAGTTGTTGACCTAAAAACAATTGACAGCTATAAAGACGATACATTAATTACAAATACTTTACATAAGGCGATAAGTGCAGAAATATTGTCTGGCAATAAAGTACTTGTTTTTATAAACAAACTAGGTTTCAGCAATTTTTTAATTTGTGCAAAATGCGGAAACATCCCAAAATGCCCTATATGCAACTTGTCCTACAGATATCACAAAATTAATAAAAAACTGATTTGTCATCACTGCGGAAAAGAGATTCATTATGAGGGAATCTGTACCGCGTGCGGCAGTGACAATATATCTTTTTCGGGTTCTGGAATTGAAAAAGTAGAATCAAGCTTAAACTTAAGGTTTAAGGATGTACCTATCTTCAGGATTGATTCAGAAGCAGTAGAACAAAAAGGTTCTGAAGAAAATTTATTAAAAAAAATCAGCTGCTGTGGACCTGCAATTATTATAGGGACTCAGATGATTGCGAAAGATTACGGAATTGAAAACATAACACTTGCGGCAGTAATAAGCTGTGACAACATGCTGGAATTACCTGATTACCACATGTACGAAAGAGTTTTTCAGATGGTAAGTCAAATATCACAAAAGGTAAATGGTTACAATAAAAGGGGAAAAATTATAATTCAAACTTTTAATCCTGAAAACCTTGCAATAAGAAATTTTATTTCTGGAAGTTATAAAGATTTTTACCTTGAAGAGCTGGGCAATAGAAAAGAGCTTGGTTATCCACCATATTCAAGTCTTATAAACATAATTATCTCTGGAAGTTCAGAAAAAAAGGTAAAATCACAAATAATAAAACTTTCTGAAAAAATTTATGAAAAAATTTCAAATGTTGATTTTGTTCTTCTTGGACCGGCGCCATCTCCATTTTTAAAATTAAATATTTTTTACAGATGGCATATAATTATTAAAACTAAAGAATTTTATAAGTTTGCAGTCAAATTCGGGAAAGTTATGAGGAACTTTAAAAAAATGGATAGCAATAAAATTATAATTGATGTTGACCCTGTATGGATTTTATAAGATATTGTAAAATATCATAAATAATACTT
>JAHILC010000210.1 GCA_018897225.1 Actinomycetota bacterium | reverse complement strand
TCAGCAGCCACGCCACCCGAACCAAGCGACCGCTTTTGGTATTAGACGATTAATTATTTAAAAAGTTACTTTAAAACTATTCTAAAGTTAAGTCAATAATTTTGCGGCTTCGGTAGCTGCAAACACCACAAGATCAGTGCATACATTTTTATGTACATTATCGTCTTTTACTTTCTGCAATCCCTCAGGTGTAAGCATGTTACAGCCAGTTAAATCTATGCATCTTACATTTTTAAATTTTGATTCAAAAGTTTTTATAAAACCATCAACAATTGAATAAGATTTCTCTTTTGCTTCCGGATCCTTTGTATCTGACCTACCGTATTTTAAACCAAGAGCCATTACGGCTCCTGTGATAGCACCGCAAATTTCACCATGCCTGCCAAGTCCTGCACCAAAGCCAGTTGAAATTTTAGGTATGCACAAACATTCTATTCCCATTTCGTCTGCAAGGCTTTTTAAAACCGACTCTGCACAGTTAAATCCGATTTTAAAATTTTCTTTAGCTTTTTCTCCGACTGTCTTTTTTACTTGATTATCCATTTATTGCTCCTTTGACAATTAAATATTTTTATCTAATGAATCCATGAAACCCATTTTAACCTCCAATTATAGTTTATTTAAAGCTTTGAAACCCTGTTGATCTACGGTGATGCTTGTATCGTAAGTGTTTGAGTAGTAGTTCCAAACGTAGAAATAACTGTACTATATGATAGCAAAAAATATTTTTAAAGAAAATAGTTGAAAATAGTTTTATTTTATTGTATATTGCTTCATAATAAAATATTAAGGAGATGTTACTGATTATGAGTATAGCGATAAAGATTTCAGACAAGATTGCAAATGAAGCAAGAATATCGGCAAAAGTGACACGCCGTTCCATGGCAGGACAAGTCGAATATTGGGCTTCTATTGGAAAGATTGCAGAGGATAATCCGGACTTATCTTTTTCAGTAATCAATGATATTTTGCTTGGCAGAGAGCAACTAAAGGAAGGGCTTGGAACCTCTTATGTCTTTGGGGAAGGTGATTAAGCATTAAAATAATTCAATCACCACTTTTTCAAAAACAGAAGAAAAAGTTGTACAAAAAACAGATAAAAATACTTGATGAAGAGATTAGGGAAATAGCCCAAAACACGGAAATTGGGCAAGGAAAAAGAGGTGCCCTAAAAGGTATACGAGTACACAAATTCCACATTGAAAAACAACTTTTCTTGCTGGCTTATGAATATGAAACAGACGTTTTGAACCTGATAATAGTTGGCAGTCATGAGAACTACTATAGAAACCTGACTAAATATTACAAAGAATAGTTCAGAATTCAGAGCATCCTGGATAAATTCTATTTCATGCAAAAATATATTTCTTCATCGGGGATCAGTCCCAAATACTCTATTTTCTCAGGACTGAAACTTTTAACAAAATCATCTACTTTAACTTTAAAGCCCACGCTCTCGAGTAGTTGCTTGTAATCTTTTCCATAACCTCTTACATGGTCCTCTTTCCCATAAGCCCTGAATCTTTCTTCTTCAGTCTGAGCTGAAGGGTTTGTAAAAGTTTTTTCAGCAATTATCGGAACCTGAATTATAGCCCAGCCTCCAGGTTTTAACACTCTGTATAATTCACTTAAGGCATTCCTGTCGTTTTCAATATGTTCCAGGACATGGCTGGACAGTATCACATCAAAAGTATCCGTGCTAAAAGCAATATCCGTAAGGTCAATTTTTACCATAGCGCCAATCCGTCCAGGGTCAATATCACTGCTTAAATAATCAACATACCTGCTAGTTGCAAATTTTTCGGTGAGTATAAGCTCGGGCGCCGTATGAAGCATCTTTTTTCTTGGGGGGTCAAATAAATTTGTTTTCTGCTTAGTATAAAGGTAAATGAGCCTGTATCTTTCAATTGAGCCGCAAACGGGACACTTTGCGTTTTGCCTAGTCACAAATGGGCTATCTTTTAAAAAGGCTGGGAAAGTAACAGGCAGAAAGCATTTGAGATGGCTATCACAAATAGGACAGTATCTTTCCCTGCCTTTATACCTGGGAAGCCGCGCAAGCTTTCGGACAGTCATGCGGTATTTAAGAGGTATACCAACCATTAATTTATTTCGCCTTGTTTTCATGATTTTTTAAAATCTTCAAGAGCCATATCTTAACAATCACACCTTGAGAAAAATTTTCTTTTTATACAAGAAATAAAGGAAAAGCCATTTTATTGCAAGCATGCAAATGAAAAAGAACGCCTCTCCAAAATTTCCCATGCGACCTACAAAACCGTGTATGAGGATATCAACAAGTATGCCGAAATCAAAAAGGGCCTGCACGACATATATCGTGATTGCATTCATTCCTATGACGATGAAGGGAAAAGCCCATTTTTTATATCTCTTATAATCAATCAGCCAGTAAAAGAGGCCAAATAAAAGCAGGCTTAAGCCACCGGCAAACAAAACATAGGAACTTGTCCATAGAATTTTATTTACAGGAAAAT
>JAHILC010000209.1 GCA_018897225.1 Actinomycetota bacterium | reverse complement strand
ACTGACAGAGGTGGTGTCATGATGCAGCTGTGTGGTGTCTATATTAAATTTCTTTACCGCTTCAAGGGAGATCTCAGAAAATAGCTTGCTTGTCCCGTATGAGAAGATCCTGTCAAAAACCCTTCCGATGTTATCATCTGAAAATGCCGATGAGTCAATGCCTCTTCCTATCAGCAGCTCTGTATCCTGGTGACTAAAATACTCCTCTACCCTGTATAAGGGGTCTCTTCCCGAGAGGGTGTTTAAGATTAGTCCTTTTACAATCTTTCCACTGCTAATATCCATATTACAATCGAGAGCTTTATTAACGATAGCAGATAGTCCAATCTTATCACAGAATGCGGCTATTGCCGGTCCGTGTCGCACATCATAGCTTTCTATGTCTTCGCAGTTTTCCGGTATATCCATAAATACCTCCTTGACAAATTATTACCTAATATATATTATACATTAGGTAAGAGCTGAAAGGCAAATACTTATGAAAGAAAATCTGGACAAATTAAAAGAGCAGTTTGAAAAGACAAAAGGCAAGATACTGTCTATTTCCTATCTTAAGAAGGGCTCCATTTCAAAATGCTACCAGACATGCGGTACCGCTGGCTGCAGATGCCATAAGGACAAGAAATACAGGCATGGGCCTTACTGGTGGTGGACATCAAAAGAGAATGCTAAATCAAAATCCATACTGGTTCCCGAAGGGATGCTTGATGAGGCAAGAACTTATATTGATAATTACAAGATTTTAAAGAATAAGATAAAATTGCTGGAAGACATATCTGAAAAGATTATTAAAATCAAGATTAAGAATTACAGGCAAAATTTAAAAAAGGGCAGGTAGGCCCGGTTGAATATTTGGATGATAAAAAATATAATGTTTTTACCCAAAAGGGTGCGGAAAGTCAGTTAGATGCTAAAAATTGATGTAATAACAATATTTCCAAATATATTTGACAACTTTACAAACTTTGGCGTAATAAAAGAAGGAATAAATAAAAAGTTATGTGAGTTAAATATATATAATTTAAGAGAATTCACAGAGGATAAGCATAAGAAGGTTGATGATAGGCCATACGGCGGGGGCGCTGGAATGGTTTTTATGGTTCAACCCATGGATTCTGCAGTCAGACATATCAAGGAAAAAAATGATGTGTTAAAAATAAACTTGCAAAAAACGATACTCATGACTCCCAGCGGCGATAAATTAAACCAAAATACACTTAAGTATTTATCTAAAATGGAAAATTTAATTCTTATTTGCGGCAGGTATGAAGGAGTAGATGAAAGAATCAAAGAACTGGCAGTTGATATGGAAATTTCAATAGGCGATTTTATTTTAACGGGTGGAGAAATACCAGCAATGGTTCTAATAGACGGCGTTATAAGGCTGCTGGAAGGGGTCGTCGGCAAAGAAGAATCTTTAAAAAATGAATCCTTTGAGAACGATTTGCTTGACTATCCACAGTATACACGCCCTGAATTATATAAGGGTTTGAAGGTACCTGATGTTTTGCTAAGCGGTAACCATAGCAAAATTAAAAAATGGAGAGAAGAAAAATCTGTTGAAATTACGGCAAAAAAGAGGCCTGATTTATTTGACAAAAACCATTAAATTAATTATATTTGGTTAGTTTGTTTTTAGATAAGATTTTTAAGTAAATTATTTTATATTATATTAATTATTTTTTAAGTTAATATATTTTGGTAAACCTTAGTTGTCTGGAGTTATGATGAACACGATAGATAAAATAGAAAGCAAGTATTTAAGGACTGATATTCCCGAATTTAAATCAGGAGATAAAGTAAAAGTAAATATTAGAATCAGTGAAGAAAATAAGGATAGGATTCAATCTTTTGAAGGTATAGTCATAAAAACTCACGGTTATGGTATTAATAAGGCTTTTACGGTTAGAAAAATTTCTTTTAATGTTGGTGTTGAAAGAACTTTTCTTATGCATTCTCCCGTTATCCAATCAATAACAAAATTAAATACTGGAATTGTTAGAAGATCAAAACTA
This sequence comes from Actinomycetota bacterium, assembly GCA_018897225.1. Taxonomy (GTDB): domain Bacteria; phylum Actinomycetota; class Humimicrobiia; order Humimicrobiales; family Humimicrobiaceae; genus JAHILC01. The sequence goes on along the minus strand of JAHILC010000209.1, from coordinate 384 downwards.
TATTACCTGAGGAAAAAAGTGGGTAAAAAAGCAAAAGTTGAATTCAAAAAATAAAAAAAATATATTTAGAGAATTCCTTGGTTATTTTATTGTTGCAATAATTGCCGCTGTTTTTTCAATAACTTTAAGAATATTTATTATCGAACCATATATAGTACCCACTCCTTCCATGACCCCAACACTTCTGATAAGTGACAAAGTCATAGTATACAAACTGGAATATAAACTAAAACCTGTCAGAAGAGGCGATATTATAGCTTTTTACTCTCCGCTTGAAAAAAAGAATCTTGTGAAAAGAGCAATCGGGCTTGAGAATGAAGAAATTACACTAACAAGAAGCGGTGATGTTCTTATTAATGGTAAAAAAATTTCAGAACCCTATTT
>JAHILC010000208.1 GCA_018897225.1 Actinomycetota bacterium | reverse complement strand
CATGGTTTATGATTCCTGATACAATAAAATTCATTTATAAAGGCAAATTGAAACCCTGGGTAACCGGAAAAGATTTGATACTGTATACGATTGGATTGATTGGCGTTGATGGCGCGCTTTACATGTCAATGGAATTTGTAGGACCAGTGATAAGACAACTTTCCATGGACGGCCGATTTACAATGTGCAACATGGCTATTGAAGCTGGAGGGAAATTTGGGATAGTAGAATTTGATGAAATTACCAGGAAATATCTGGAGCCAAAAGAGACCAGAGATTACAAGATATATAAAAGTGATGAAAATGCAAGCTATTTCAAGACCTATGAGATTGACTGCAGTAATCTGGAACTTCAGGTTTCGACTCCACATCTACCTTCCAATGCAAAAGCTGCCAGGGACTTAAAAGATATAAAAATTGACCAGGCAGTCATAGGATCTTGCACCAATGGAAGAATTGAAGATCTAAGGATTGCAGCTGAAATACTTAGCGGCAGGAAAGTAAATGAAAAAGTAAGGACAATAATACTGCCTGCAACCCAGCGTATTTATCTTGAGGCGCTTGATCTGGGGTATATTAAAACTTTTATTGAATCAGGTTGTGTAGTTTCCACACCAACATGCGGCCCATGCCTCGGAGGGCACATGGGAATCCTTGCTGAGGGTGAAAGGGCAGTATCAACAACAAACAGGAACTTTGTAGGAAGAATGGGACATCCAAAAAGTGAAGTTTATTTAAGTGGGCCTGCTGTTGCCGCAGCTTCGGCAATTGCGGGAAAGATTGCTACACCAGAGGAGATTTTGCAATTATGATAATTAAGGAAAAGGTAATAAAATACGGAAACAATGTAGATACTGATGTGATAATCCCTGCGAGGTATTTGAATACAAGCAGAGAAGACGAACTGGCAGCTCATTGTTTTGAGGATCTTGATGAAAATTTCAAGGAAAAACTTAAAGCAAGAAAAATAATAGTTGCTGGCGATAATTTTGGGTGTGGTTCTTCAAGAGAGCATGCACCGATCTCAATAAAAGCAAGTGGTGTAAAGTTAATAATTGCAAAGACTTTTGCGCGAATATTTTTCAGAAATGCTATAAATATAGGGCTTGCTGTTATTCCAAGCGTGGAAGCAAGTGAAAATATAAACGATGGCGACGAGCTTGAGGTCAATTTGGACAAAGGTGAAATTAAAGATATAACTACAGGCAAAACTTTTGCAATAAATCCTGTTCCTGAATTTATCCGGGAAATAATATCCAGCGGTGGTTATATCAACTATACAAGGAAAAAGTTAAACATATAAATATCAGCAGAAGTATAATAATTGTGCATAAATTTTGAGTTTTTAATAGTAAAAAATAAAAAACGGGAGAAAATGGATAAAGAAAAAATTTATATTTTTGATACAACTCTTCGAGATGGAGCACAAAGCGCGAACATTTCATTTTCAGTCAAGGATAAACTGCAGATAATAGATAAATTTGATGATATTGGGACTGACTATATTGAGGTGGGTTTTCCTGCATCCAATCCTAAGGATGAGGAACTTTTTTTAGAGCTTAAAAAAAGGAAATATAAAAATTCCAAAATAGTCGCTTTTGGCAGAACTAAATATAAAAATACCTCTGTTGAAGAAGATGAAAATTTAAAAATGATGATTAATTCAGGGTCAGACTGCGTATGCATTTTTGGCAAGTCATCACCACTGCATGTTGAAAAAGTTATTGAAACCACTCTTGAGAATAACCTGGAAATGATCTTTGATTCGCTGGTTTTTTTGAAAAAAAATTGCCCTGAAGTTATATTTGACGGGGAACACTTTTTTGATGGCTATAAGCTTGACCCAGGTTATGCGATAAAGACGCTTCTTGCTGCTCAGGATGCAATAGTGGACTTTATAGTGTTGTGTGATACAAATGGCGGCTTCCTGCCATGGGAAACTCTGAAAATAGTTGAAGAAGTCAGCAAAAAAATTAAAATTCCGCTTGGTGTCCATTTCCATAATGACAGCGGCTGCGCTGTTGCAAACTCTATAATTTCTGTTGAAAGAGTGAAACAGGTTAAAATGGTTCAGGGAACTACCAACGGTTTTGGAGAAAGATGCGGGAATGCTGATTTGTGCCAGATTATTCCCAGCCTTGAAGTAAAACTGGGCAAGAAGTGTCTTCCCGATGGCAATCTTAAGCACCTGACTAATTTATCCCGCTATATAAATGAAGTTGCTAATCAAATTTCCGATCCCAATCAGCCATTTGTTGGGAGAAATGCTTTTGCGCATAAAGGTGGAATGCATGTTAGCGGCTTAAGTAAAGTTACCGAAGCTTTTGAGCATATTAAGCCGGAAACGGTAGGCAACACAAGAGAAATACTTGTATCCGAATTGTCAGGTAAAAAATCTATAATAGTAAAGGCCAAGGAGTTTGGAATTGATCTTGAAAATGACATTGAGAGCGTAAATAAGATTTTGAACATGATTCAGAACCTGGAATATAAGGGATATCAATTTGAAGCTGCTGACGGCAGCTTTGAACTTCTGGTTAAAGATATTGCAGGGATTAAGAAAAATTTCTTCATCCTGGAAAGTTTTAGAGTTTTAAATGAAAAGAGAACTGATGGTACAATGATTTCTGAAGCCACTGTAAAAATACTAATCGATAGAAATAGAATTATGGAAACTGCTGAAGGCGACGGCCCTGTACATGCTCTGGACTGTGCTCTTAGAAAAGCTCTGGGCAGCTTCTATCCAAAACTGTCAAAGATAAAGTTAACAGACTTCAAGGTTAGGGTTCTGGATGAAAAGGAAGGTACTGGAGCTGTGGTTAGAGTGCTTATTGAATCAACTGACGGAAATAAGAATTGGGGAACGATAGGTGTATCTGAAAACATCATTGAAGCCAGCTGGCAAGCTCTTGAGGATAGCATCGTTTATGGCCTTATGAACGTGGAAGAGGACTCTGATTAATGGAAAATGAAATAAGCAAATTAATAAAGCTACTTTTAGAAAAGTATAGTGAAGGTGAAATTGATAAGGAAATTTTCATTTCAAAAATCAAGGAATTATATTTTGAAGATATAGGATTTGCAAAAATAGATCATCACAGGAACCTGAGGCGCAATTTTCCTGAGGTTATTTTTGGCCAAAACAAAACCCCGGACCAAATTGTTCAGATAGCAAAAAAAATATTAAATTACTCAAAAATACTGCTCGTTACCAGGACTAACCAGGATGTTTACGAGATTCTAAAAAAGGAAATTCCTTTTTTAGAATATAATGAAAAAGCAAATTTGATTTTTACCAAATTTCCAGAAGGCCAGTCTAATTTAAAAGATGGAATTACAATCATTTGTGCCGGTACTTCTGATATTCCGGTAGCTGAAGAAGCAGCAGTGACTGCGTATCTTATGGGAAATAATGTAAAAAGGATTTATGATGTAGGAATAGCAGGGATACACCGGCTTCTAAATTACAAGGATGAACTGATGAAATCAAATGTAATCGTAGCAGTAGCCGGAATGGAAGGCGCTCTTCCCGGAGTAGTCAGTTCACTTGTAGACTGCCTTGTAATTGGCGTTCCCTCAAGCGTGGGATACGGCGCTAGCTTCAATGGGCTTTCACCGCTCCTGACAATGCTTAACAGTTGCAGTCCCGGGATTGTTATTGTGAACATAGACAATGGCTTTGGCGCCGGCTATGCTGCAGGTATGATGAATTTAAAAATTTTATGAATTTAATACAAGTAAATCTTCATTTAAGCTATAATAAAATCATATAAAAGTCTTGTTATTTTTCTAAAAACTAGTTAGTAAATATTTCACCATGAAAAAAAATTTTGTTCATCTGCATGTTCATAGCGAGTACTCTCTTCTTG
>JAHILC010000020.1 GCA_018897225.1 Actinomycetota bacterium | reverse complement strand
TTTTTCAGGATCTACTGCTTTTTTTATCCTATCAGTTATTTTTTTAATTAACATATTGTCGCCGGAATGTTTGTATAATATTTTTAAATCTTTTCAATCACTTTAAATCACCTGTTATATATTACCATACAAATAAATAGTTATCATTATTTGTACGGTAATCAAATTAAACTAAAAGTATTAAGGTATGGTCATGTTCGAATAAACCGGGAAATCATTTACAAGTTTTTTAACTTTTTGGGCAATGTCATTAAGCCCTGCTTTATTATCCCTATTTTTAATCGTATAAGAAATATACTCGCCGATTTTATGCATTTCGCCAACTCCCATACCCTGCGTTGTAACAGCCGGTGTTCCTATTCTTATTCCGCTGGTGATGTTTGGGTTTAGATTATCATAAGGAATAACATTTTTATTAAGTATAATACCCACAGAAGCAAGAGTCTCTGATACTTCATATCCTGTTACATTCTTGTTTGTAAGGTCGATCAGGAAGAGATGATTATCTGTACCTCCGGAAACAATCCTGAAACCATCGTATTTAAGGCAGTCGCAAAGTGCCTTGGAATTTTCAACTATTTTTTTTGCATATACCTTAAATGCCGGCTGCAATGCTTCTTTGAAAGCCACTGCTTTGGCTGCAATTATATGCATAAAAGGTCCGCCCTGAGTTCCGGGAAAGACAGATTTGTTTATAAGACTTGAATATTTCTTATCAGCAATAATCAGACCCCCCCTTGGTCCTCTAAATGTCTTATGTGTTGTAGCTGTGGTGAAGTCTGCAATTCCTATTGAAGTTGGATGCTGACCGCCAGCTATAAGTCCTGCAACATGTGCAATATCTGCCATTAGAAAAGCCCCAACTTCATCTGCTATTTCTCTGAATTTTTTATAATCTATAATTCTTGAGTAAGACGAAGCTCCTGCGATTATAAGCTTGGGTTTAGATATTTTTGCAAGTTTTCTTACATTTTCATAATCAATTATTTCAGTTTCAGGATCAACGCTGTAAGTATAAATGTCGAAGTATCTTCCTGTTAAGTTCTGTTTGTGTCCATGTGAGAGATGGCCGCCATCTCTAAGATTCATGCTTAAGATTCTATCATTGCAGTTTAGAACCGAAAGAAAAACAGCAGTGTTGGCCTGAACGCCGCTGTGTGGTTGAACATTGCTGTAATTTGAATTGAAAAGTTCGTTGCATCTTCTAATTGCCAAATCTTCTACTTCATCAACAATATTACATCCTTCGTAATACCTGTCTCCAGGGTAACCTTCAGCGTATTTATTAGTCAATATTGACCCCATTGTCCTTATTACTTCCTGGGAAGTAAAATTTTCAGAAGCAATTAAAATTATCTGATTTTTTTGTCTTTCAAGTTCTTTTGTAATTATCTTTTTCATTTCAGTGTCTATATATTGATCTAAAGTATGATTTCCATGCTTAGTTCCCACAAAAATTACCTCCCTCTTCAATATTGGTTATTTTATTTATTCTCCTTAAATATTTATCTTCACTTTTAGGTGATGTTTTAAGAAATATGTCTGTTATTTCTTGGCATTCAGAAATTGTTAAAAATCTTGCACCCAGGCATAATATATTTGCATTGTTATGCTCTCTTGCCAGACTGGCTGTTTCTAAGTTCCAACAAAGCGCAGCTCTTATACCTTTGAATTTATTTGCAACTATGCTCATACCAATTCCAGTACCGCAAAGCAATATCCCCATTTCTGCTTCACCGCTGCAGACTTTTTGTGAACCTTTTACACCAAAATCAGGGTAATCAGTGCTCGCGGCGCTGAAAGTACCCACATCTATGACAATATGACCAAGGGATTTCAAATAATCTGAAAGCTTGGACTTATATTCAAATCCTGCGTGATCGGCTCCAATTACTATTTTTATACTGAGCTCCTTTTTAATTGAAAAGATAATTAAAAATAATTATTATATTTTCTTTTATTAATTTTGCAACTTTAATATAAACATCTACAGACCTTCCAAATGGGTCTTCAATATCTATGCTTAAGGGAAAAATAATTGACTGGGCGCCTGTATTTTTTATGATTCTCAGCCTTTCATTTACGGCAGAAATAGTTTTTAAATGTTTGGTACTTTTAGGATAGATAATATTATCTTTTTCCAATAAATATTTGTTATATGCTGGTTTGCCAGGATAATCCTTGTAGATATTGCTGGCTTGCGATGCGCCTCTTTCTTGGGTTTTTCTGCTGTAAATACTTTCTGATTGAACATATAAAATAATATTCGAAAGCTCGAGCAAATTAAAAATTTTCTTTTTATCAATATTGATAAACCTTGAAATAATATTTTTTTTATGAGAAGTTGCCATTGTTATTATCAAATTAGAACTCCTGACTATTGATATATCAATTTGCTTGGGCTTGAATTTTATATTTGGAATTTCAAATATATCCAGAATCCGGTAAGTATTTGCAGGATTTTCCGTAAACATGACTTCAGTGCCAGCGCTGCCGATACTGACCTTGTCTTTGGCGCCTGGGCATTTTTTAAAATAGACAGTCTTTAAAAGATGTGTTGCAATTGCTTCTGCAATATAACTTCTGCATGTATTGCCGCTGCAAACAAAATTAATATTGATTATATCTTTTTTTTCAGTTTTTTCAGGCATATAAAAGTTTAAAAAATGTTAAAATAATTCATCAAGCGCCTTATCATATTTTCTATTACGAAATCGGCATTCTTTTTAATTACTTCATGTATTTCTTTAAAGCCTTATTGCAATTTTTTCGCTGCCCCCTGCAATAAAACTATCAACTGAATTATTTTTTTTAAAGGCCAATGTAAGTGGTTGAATGTTTTTGCCTGTCCAGTAATTGTTTATAAGAAGGTCTTTAAAGAAATACATGAAGTAA
>JAHILC010000207.1 GCA_018897225.1 Actinomycetota bacterium | reverse complement strand
TGTTGTCCTATGCCAAAAGAGTCAGCAAGAAGTTTTATACCCGTGTCTCCATATTCATTTTTTTTATCACCGGTTATTAATATGGGTCTTGAATTTAATTGTTTTTTGTCTTTATTATAAATATTATAAGATACTCTCCCGTGTTTACTGGTACTTTTTATATAGATAAAACTCTCGATAAAACTTATAACCCTTTTCTTCTTAATAGTTACCAAAGTTATTTCCGGGATAAAATCTTTTCCAAGTAATTAAGAGTATTTTTGTTGAGGGGTGTAAGGTGCCTAACATCATCTAAAAGAAATTTATACACATCCTCCATAGCATAACAAAAATTCTTTTTGGCTTCTTCCTGGGTATCACCAAAACTGTATATTCCGGTAATTGAATCATAAGCAGCCCAATCATTATAATCTTGTTCCAAGCTAACCGCTATGGGAGTATTTAACTTAAAATCTTCCATATCACATTCATATATAATTTCAATCATTGGATATCTTTTCACATAGTCTTGATTAGTATAGGTATAACCCCTGACATAATTTGCAGTATAATTTACAGTATTTAATGCAATGTTCATTTTTTCTACCCTTTTTCTTTATCTTCGCTAAAGGCTTCTATATTTTGCTTAAGTGCGCTTGATAAGCCTTCTGCGACCTTTGGAGTTAATCTGATTCTGGCAACTACTTTGGCTTTAATTTCATCTTTGGTATAAACCTCTCCCTCCAATATGGGCGGAGTATCAATTTTACCAAAATATAAAACAAAATCATACATATTATAACTAACCCTAACATTGTTTGCATAAATATCGTCTGGCATCTCTTCTAAATCTGGATAGACAATTTTTAATTGTTTTATTTTTTCTTCTATTTTTTCCATTTAATGTTACCCCTTATAATGTTTTTTGTTTTAATTATAAGTGTTTAATATAGAAATATCTATAGCCAATCAAATGTGAAGTTTTTCACCTACTTTATTATGGTTTACTACCAATTAAGGGATAAATACGAATAAAAATAAGTTTGTAACCTTTGAATTGCTGCCGATAAATAATAACGGCAATTAGACCTTTACCGGTATTGCATAAGGGCCTTCAGGAATTACGCTTATTTTTGCATTTCTGCCGTATTTGCCAAAGCCAATTTCAATTGCTTCCTCAACCGAATTAACAACTTTTAAAGTTGTTGGCGGTATTTTAAAACTGCTTGCAAGTATACAACCGCTGTATAAATAAATTTCAGCCTTTTTTCTGGCTTTAACAAGTTCCTCAAATTCCCACTGGTCTATTTTAAAATAATCTTTTCTTTTTATTTTATTCATGAATTCATCGTGATCTGCTTCATGCTCAATAATTTCTACAAACTCGGGGCTTCCAATTTTTTCATTGCACTGGGACGCAATTATTATCATGCCGCCTTTTTTTACTGCGGGCATAGCGCCAACCATGCCTTTAACTGTCTGATATAAAGTCGCATCTATCGGTAACCCGCCACCGGTTGTCAGAACAATATCAGCTTCTTGTCTTATCTGGCAGCAGCTTGCATCCATGCAGAATTTTGCTCCTGCATAAAAAGCTTCTTCAAGGTCTCCGCAAAAAATTCCCGTCACTTCCTTATTCTTATTAATTGTGACATTAACAATAAAGTCTACCTTTGATTTTTTTGCAATCTCGGTTGATTCTTCATGGAAAGGATTGCCTTCAAGTACACCGTAAGCTGATTGCGGTGATTCCAGAATATCTGGTCCGTGAAAATGCTTGAACATCTCCATATAGCTTATCCCCGGACAAACAGCTTTTCTTCCGCCGGAAAATCCTGCCATGAAATGAGGTTCAATCAACCCCGTAAGTATCTTAAAATCAGACTCTACAAAAATTTTGTTTATAATTATTGGAGTTCCGCGTTTTGTTTTACCTAAGAACTCGCAACTCTGCCTGTCCCGCGCATTGTGATTTACAACACTATAATGATCTAAAATATCCCTTCCTACCAATCTGACAAGCTCGTCTCCAAGATTAGGCCTGTGCAATCCTGTTGCAATAAGTATGGTGATGGATTCTTTCGGGATGCCGTTTATTGCAAGTTCTGCAAGCAATGCTTCAAGAATAAGTTTTGTTGGAACTGCTCTTGTGCTGTCAGAAATTACAATGCATATCCTTTTTTTGCCTTTTACTTTGGCGGGGATAGGAAGACTTGCAATCGGGTTGCGCATGTTTTGGATTAAAGACTGGCGTGGATTTTCTAAGGCTTTTAAAGGTTTGCTTGTGATTATATGCAGTAAATTTTTCTCGTTAATTTCAACTTTCAGCTTATCTTCGCCGTATTCAAGCTCTACAATCATTAATTGCACCCTATATACTTACTTCTATATTTATTATAATTTCGCATTATTACATTACTGCCCTGTATAAATCCTGGTGCGGAGCAGCTATAACTTCGTAATCTACAAGAAAATCCTTGCTTTGGGGATACTGAATCCCTGCTTTTATGGATTCCGTCACTGATGAGAGCTCTCCGTTTATAATACATATATTTTTCCCACCCAGAGCTCTCGCTATTCTTATTTCAACAATATCAATTTCAGTTGCTTTGATTGCTGCATCGGCGGCCCATATTATTGAAGGTGCGGTCATTGTTTCAATTATGCCAATTGATTTGAGTTCGGCAACTTCTGAAGTGCCGTTAATTCCAGCAAACATTTGCCGGTATACATTAGGGATAACAACAGAATCAATTATAAATGTATCAATTTCCTGATGAATTATGCTGATTGAATTCTTAACTGCGCTGACATTGCCGGCAAAAATAATGTAGTACTTACCGGCACAAATAGTTCTGGCGTCCATTATCCTGACCTCTGAAGCCTTTACAATCCTGTCAACTGCTGCAATACCAACAGCAATGCTCCTGAACTCAACCACACCTATAGATTTTTCCATCAATGACCTCTAGTCTAATCTGATTTGGCTTTTGGAACTGCTGCTCTTGCTCTTGGAATCTGGCCGCTTCCCGACCTGACCATTTTGCCGAATATAATCTTATCAACTTCACTATGCGGCCTAGGAATAACATGTACGCTAACCAGTTCTCCAACCCTTTTTGCTGCTGCCGCGCCTGCATCAACTGCTGCCTTAACAGCGCCAACATCGCCTTTTACTGTTATTGTTACCAGGCCGCTGCCGGCATATTCTTTTGAAATTAGCTTTACATTTGCAGCTTTTACCATAGCATCTGCTGCTTCAATTGCTGCTACAAGTCCTCTTGTTTCTATCAATCCCATTGCTTCTTCCATCTGATATTTCTCCTTTCAAAATATCTTAAAAATTTTAAATTATTATTTAACAAAATTCATAGCATCGTTTACAACCAGTCTTCTCATTCTTGTAAATGTTTTTGGAGATGTTGCTCCTTCTCCGGTTGCGCCTGCTATTGTCCATGTTGTCCCGCCTTTTGAAACTCCAACCGCCAGGGATTTGGAAGGGCCATTTACAACAAGAATGGCGCAATTTATTTCCTGGCCAAACTTTGTAATTCTTCCTATGTCTTTAGAATGAATTATTGCAGTATGCTTAAATCCATGCTCCACTCTTACTGCTACCTTAACAGCTTCTTCAAAACTGTCAACCACAACTATTGGAAGCACGGGCATCAGCTGTTCGTGCTGAACCATTGGATTATCTTCTTTTGCTATAAACACTGCAAGTTTTATGCCAGGATCTATATTGATTCCGGCATCTTTAAGGATTACATCACAATTTTTGCCCATATACCCTTTTACTATTTCGCCGTCTTTAACAACCACATTTATCACTTTTTGAGCTTGTTCTTCATTTAAAACTATAGTTTTATTTCTGGCAAAAGCTGCCAGCAGCCTGTCAATTACACTTCTCATGCAGATACAAATCTTTTCCTCATTGCAGAGTATGTTGTTATCAAAAGTAGCTCCAGCCATTATATCTGCAGCAGCTTTTTCAACATCTGCTGTATCGTCCACTATTACCGGAGGATTGCCAGGGCCGGCGCCCATAACTCTCTTACCGCTTTTCATAGACAGTCTTACAATTCCAGGACCGCCGGTTACCACCAGAAGGTCTACATCGGGGCTCTTGAAAATCGCTGCAGTATTTTCAATTTTTGAAGCTTTAGCCGCTGTTATCAAATTTGGCGGGCCTCCGGCATTTACTATTGCTCTGTGAACTATCTTAAACGTTTCAAGTGTGCAGTTGTGAGCTGATGGATGGGGCAGGAATACAACTGAGTTTCCAGCAGATATCATTGTTATCGTGTTATTAATGATAGTTGGACCAGGATTTGTCATGGGCGCAATTGCTGCAATAACACCGAAAGGTGCGCCTTCAACAGTTACTATGCCTTTTTCATCGCTGTATGTCTTAATCTCAAGCTCTTCAGGTCCAGGTGTATAAAGGGCAGCTACCTCTATTTTCAGGATCTTATCTTCCGTCCTGCCCATTTTAGTTTCCTCAACAGTCATGCGTGCAAGTCTTTCCTTGTTGGCCTGGGCAGCTTTTCTTATTGAATCAACAATTTTATACCTTGCTTCCCTGCCAAGCTCAACAAATTGTGCTTGAGCAGCTTTTGCAGCAGCTATCGCATCGTCTATCCTGTCAAACAATCCTTCGTTTTCTGCAGAAGGTTGTGAAGTTTTTAGATTTGAGGTATTTTGGCTTGAAAGTAAATTTTCAACAACACCTCTTACTATTTTTTCGATTTGGCTCTCATCTATTGCCACATTTTACCTCCTCTGTCAAATTTTATGCTAAGGATGAAATTCACCCTAAAAGTTCTACTTACTTAAATATGTAATTTTAATTCCCCTTGCAACAGCTTCGTCTCTGGCAAGCGGGCTCAATATTACATTGGACGAAACTTCTATGCCGGTTTGTGCATAGTTATCAAGGTTTTCCATTGTAATAACTATCTTTTTAGCGGCTGATGCTGCCACCATCGTAAAAGCTCCCAATCCTCCTCCTGCAGATGCTTGTAATGTGGCGGCGGTCTGCCCCTTACGACATGGCTGCCCGGTAGAGAGAGCGCAAATGTTCCCAAGCAGGTTTGTGTCTGCCATCTCGCCCGAAAAACTTCCGTCAGGTATAGATGGTGGAGTATGATCCTTATCAGCCATAGTAACTGATATCGGGGACACGCATGATGCATCAACTATTTCAACCATTGTTCCGTTAACAATATCTGCAGCATTTCCATCATCAGTATCAACATGCAGTTCTGATTTAAAATATGGCGCTACCCTTACCTGAACATTATTAAATGTCAATCCTTTAGGTCCTCCAACTCTGACATCAACAACCTGGTTATCCTTGATACCAAAAAAATCAGCATCTTCGCCGCTTAAGTGCATGTGCCTGTTTGCTCTTATTACACCCTCATTAAGATAAACAGCGCCCTTAGGACCTATCAGAACGACTGATGCAGAGCCGGATGTCTCACCTGAAGGCCGCACAGGAGCATCGATCCCAAGTATTATACAGTCTGTTTTTGCAAGTTCGACCTGAGTCTTGTTTCTCAAAGGACCAAGAATCCTCACATTCTGGATGGCATTGAGTTTAGGGCCAACAAGAGTCAATGCTTCCTTGCAGGCATAGCCTGGATTATATAGATCCCTCAATACATTGAGGGTGTAACCTTTCCCAAAAAGGATATCCAGGTGCTCGCTGCAAAGATGTATATGCCTGACAGATATACCGCAGACTATTTTTTTGTCAGTACGTTTGAGCTGGCTTAGGTCTCCCCTGACTGCGGAAAGTACCGGTGCTGAGCCTGAGGGCGAAGCTGCTCCTGCAGCCTGCCTGTCTCTTTTTAGTTTATCCATTACACTTTTAACTACATCTCTAATTAATTGCTCGGTATCCAATTTAATACCTCACTTATTTTCTATTTCTCTTGAGGTAAAATCATATCCAGTTCAGGATGTGGCCTTGGGATAACATGAACCGAAATGAGTTCTCCAACTCTTTTTGCCGCAGCTGCGCCTGCATCAACTGCTGCCTTAACAGCGCCAACGTCACCTTTAACTATGACTGTTACCAGTCCTCCGCCGATTCTTTCTTCACCCATTAGGGTAACATTTGCAGCTTTCACCATAGCATCTGCTGCCTCAATTGAACCTACAAGGCCCTTGGTCTCGATCATACCTATTGCTTCACCTGACATTTTGTTCTTCCTTTCTTTTATTACAAATTCATTTTTGAATTAACTTAAGTACTCAAGCCGCGCAGTTCTACAAATATAGCCTGCAAGGCTTATTAATGGCTGGCTCTCAAATCATTGTCAGCCAAAATATTACTTACAATAATAGTTACTAATTTTATCAATTTATCCCTTGTTATTACAATACTATCGCCAGAAATCTGTTCGCTTATGCTTTCAGCATCACCACTTTTTATAAATTTGCCATCAATCCTGCAGCCGGGATAATTGGTATTTTCAAGTCCAAAATTTTCCCTGAGGCCAATCATTTTTCTAACATTATCCTCATCTATAATATTAACATTTCCCAACATTCTTGCCACAAGGTTTATTTTAGCAAAAAGCTCAAGACTTTCCATCCTGTAATATGCCTGATATACATCTTTTCCTATGGAAAGAGCTCCGTGATTTTCCAGCAGGAAAACATCATGTTCCTTAAGGTAGGGCTTTACGTTGTCTGGAATTTCTGAAGTTGAAGGGGTTCCGAATCTGGTCAGTGGAATTGAGCCTAAGGATATAATTATTTCAGGCATTATGCACTCGTCAAGAGCAATCCCTGCAACCGCAAAACCTGTAGCAAAAGGAGGGTGTGCATGAACTACGGCGCCAATATTTTCCTTACTCTTGTAAACATCCAGATGCATTTTCACCTCTGAAGATGGCTCCAGGTCACCATCAATTTTATTTCCATCCATGTCAACCTTTATAAGCTGATCGGTTGTAAGGTAGCCTTTGCTCATGCCCGTTGGGGTGCATAGTACGGTATTTGGGCCAATCCTGATTGAAACATTACCGTCATTTGCTGCTACCCATCCGTTTGCATGAACCCTTTTACAGATATCTATTATATCGTTTCTATGCAGACTTTCGGTTTTTTCCATTTTTTCCCCTAAATTTAATAAATTAACACATGCACATTGATGACCCCAGCCATCTTAGCAGATCCTTGTTGGGATTTGCAATAACCCTGAACGCAAGCAAAGCCCCTCTTTCGCTTAAAAAACTCACTGCATTCCTGCAGGCTTCATTTACAGATGCCAGGTCTCCTGTAATTATATAAAAGCTGTTTACTCCACAACCTTTACCCAATCTTAATTCAACAATTTCAACTTCAGCGCTGTCAAGGCTTATATCAGCTGCATTTATCAAATTTGCCATCTGATGGCTTTCAATAATGCCAACGGAATCCTTGAGCGGTTTAGCTGCATTGCCGCTTATTGCACCTATTACTTCATCATTAATCCCGCTGACAACAAAAGAGTCCAGTACCTGCCTGCCTCCAAGCCTGTCAGCTGTATCCTGTGCTTTTTGGACTGCTGCCACATCACCTTCAACAATAGTAAGATATTTTCCGGGACATAGTGTAGTTCCGAGAACAAGGCTGACATTTGCGGCTTTTAACATGGCATCAGTAACTATCAAGCCCCTCGAGATGCTCTTGAATTCAACTACCGTAATATTTCCTTTGTCCCCTGCCACTCCTGCTGTCCTATTCTTTTATTATTATAAATGAATCAGTTATTTCAGATACAACACCATTTATTGAGCTGTGAATTTTAGCGCCAGGTTTCCCTTCGCAAATGTCCGCTACAAGCTGGCCTTCAGTGACCTTTTCCCCAGTCCTGACAACTGGCACCGATGGCGCTCCAACGTGCTGAGAAAGATATAGTTTGATTTCGCTTATTTTTGCATTGAAATCACAAAGTGGAGCTATGCTGTGGTACTTATCAACTTCCAGCCTTTTTTCAAGCCTGTCTACCGGCACTTTTCTGTAATCCCTGAAATCATTTACGGTCAAATACTGCCTGTTATGGGGATTTTTTACACCTTTTTTGCCGAGTTCAGCCTTTATGTAATTGAAAAGTGACCTTGCCGACAAATCCACTACACAGCTGTAAAGCTCGCACAATCCGCAGTCACAGCATAAAAATGCAAAGTCAAACTTTTCCAAATCTGAATCAGTTAGCTCTCCCCGATACATTTTTTTCATCATTTCATCCGGGAAAAGCTCATGTCCTAAAAGATATCTGGGGCATAAATCTGTGCACATTCTGCAGCTCAAGCAAATTGCCTGCGCCCTTTTAACTGCTCTGTGTATGCTTCTTCTTTGATGCTCGACAACTATGGAGTCTTCCGGCAGTACAATTATGGATTTGGTAGTTTTCTTAACAGCGTATTTATCCATATCAATGATTTTACCCATCATTGGCCCACCATCAATTACTGCATACTCACCGCCGGTTATAATACCGCCGCAATACTGGATAAGTTTTTTTACTGGAGTTCCGACTGGAACTTTTAAAGTCATCGGGCTGGCAACTTCGCCATTAACAGTGACATATTTTTGCGTTACGTTTTCACCGCCAATAGCATTTGAAATATTGAGAAGAGTTTCTACATTTGTCACAATTACTCCTACCTGCAGTGGAATGCCGCCTTCCGGCGCTATCTTGTGAGTCACTTCATAAACAAGCACCTGCTCATCCCCTGCGGGATAAAAGTTGCCAAGCGGCAATATTTCAAAATTAAAGCCATCTGATTTAGTTCTATTTTTAAAATCTTCTATTACTTTTATGGCATCGCTATATTTTGCTTTGAGAGCAAGCACGATTCTTTTTGCTCCAATCAAGGTAGCTGCAGTCCTCATCCCTTCATAAACTTTGCCAAAATCATGCTCCAGCAAAAGCTTGTCAACATGAATCATCGGCTCGCACTCAGCGCCATTTATGATCAGGGTACCGGCCTGAGCATTAAATTTTACATGTGATGGAAAACCGGCGCCGCCCGCTCCAACTATTCCTGCATTTTTTATAATTTCGATTTCCTGTTTATCCATTTTTTGTAATTTAAGGCTTATTAAACTATATGATTTATATTCTTCAGATCTATTCTTTCCACTTTTGCCACAAGGGCAGCATCAACATTCCTGCCTTTAGTTATGTCAGTTAGTTTAGCCGTACTCCCGATAACCATAAGCCCAAGCTCTCCTTCTCCAAGACCAACAGTATCAATTGCTATATAAAAATCATTTCTCTCTGTAAGATCTATATCAACTGCTTGAACAAATAAGAGCTTAACCCCTTTTAAACAATCATCTTTTATTGTAGATGTAACACTGCCGATAACTTTAACCATTTTCATAACTTATCAGCCCTTTATCACTTTTTTTAATTTTTCCATATCTATCTTATCTATTATGCCAATGATCGAACCTCTCAGTGGTATATTTTCCACTCCCATTGCATCGCTTATTATCTGGCCGTCAGCGCCCCAGATCACCAGGCTGCCAACAGCAGCATTCAGAAAATCACCAACTATTTCTTCCTTGCCAATAACTTTCCCATCAGGATCCAGCGGTTCAACAATCATCAGCTTTATGCTTTTTAATTTCTCGTGCTTTATTGTTGAAATTACATTTCCTATAACTCTTCCAAATCTCATTTTCTTCTATCCCTGTATTTAAATTTTTCCAAAATTCTAAAATTTACGCCAGTCTATCAGTATAATCTCTTGAGTCAAATTTTCAATCATAATCTTCTTTATTGTAATATCTGTCAACAAAAAATGCTCTCATCCATTGGTTTTAGATGCTTTGAAATTACAGGCTCAAAATCCATCTGGCTAAAGATATCTTTTTTAATATCCATGCCTGGAGCAATCTCAGCAAGGACTACCTTGCCATCCTTTAATTCAAAAACAGCTCTTTCTGTAATATAAAGTACGACCTGTTTGTTTCTGAACGCATAGTTTCCGCTAAACGTAATCTGCTCTACAGATTCTACAAATTTTTTATGCTTTCCTTCCCTGGTAATTTTCAATTTCCCCTTATCGATAGAAATTTCAAGTCTTCCTGATGTGAAGGTGCTGCAAAAAACAACTTTTTTTGTATTCTGGCTTATATCTATAAAACCGCCACAGCCAGCTATTTTATCTCCAAACCTGCTGACATTAACATTTCCCTGTTTGTCAGCCTGTGCCATTCCCAGAAAAGCGATATCCAGTCCCCCGCCATCATAAAAATCAAATTGAGCAGGCTGATCAATTATACACTCAGGGTTATAAGAGGCTCCAAAACTAAGCCCGCTTGCGGGAATTCCGCCGGTAACGCCGCACTCTACTGTGATTTTCATCAAATCAAGCATTTCTTCCTCATTAGCTACCATGCTAATTCCTTCCGGAAGTCCGATACCCAGATTAACTACCATGTTTTCCTTTATTTCTGCCAGGGCTCTCCTGCAGATTATCTTTCTTTCATTAAGGCTTAATTTTGGTATAAAATCCAAAGGTATTTTTATCTCACCGCTAAAAGAAGGGTTATATTTTTCGCCAAATGTCTGCCATTGGTCCCCGTCGCCTGCAATTACGATATAATCCACCAAAATGCCTGGCACTTTTACCATCCATGGATTTAGCGAGCCTTTTGCAACTATTCTTTCAACCTGGGCAATTACAATCCCTCCTGAATTTCTTGCAGCCTGTGCCATTGCCAGCATCTCAAGTAAAGCCGCTTCCTTTTCCATTGAAATATTGCCATCCACATCCGCAGATGTTCCTCTTATCAAAGCAACATCAATGCTAAAAGCTTTATAAAAAAGCCACTCTCTATCATTTAGCTCTATAATTTCAACCATTTTTTCAGTTGTTTTTTTATTCAGTATCCCTCCCGAAACTCTTGGGTCTACAAAAGTATCAAGCCCTACATGAGTTATCGTTCCAGGTTTCTTTGAAGCTATGTCACGATAAAGGTGTGAAATAACTCCCTGAGGAAAATTGTAAGCTTCTATTTTATTTTCAACTGCGAGCTTTGTCATTTTTGGCGCAAGTCCCCAATGCCCGCCTATGACTCTTTTTACAAGACCTTCATGTGCAAGATGATTGATCCCCTTTTCTTTGCCATCTCCCTGTCCTGCCGCATAAACCACCGTAAGGTTTTTTGGCCTGCCTTCCGATATAAAAGTCTTTTCAATTTCGCTTGTAAGAATCTCGGGATGACACAGCCCAACAAATCCTCCGGTACAGATTGTGCTGCCGTCTTTTATATGCTTTATTGCACCTGAGGCGCTTACAATTTTACGACTATTAACGGGAAAGCCCTTGCATTTAGGCATGGGATGAGAGTGTCTATTTTCTTTATCTACTTGATAATATATCAATTTCATGTTATTCTAATCA
>JAHILC010000206.1 GCA_018897225.1 Actinomycetota bacterium | reverse complement strand
TCCAGCAATTGTTTATAAGAAGGTCTTTTCTTTACTGCTTAGCCTGATAATTTTCATTCCTGGTTATTTAAATTTAAATGCCAAAGACCCTGTGCTTTTTTCCAGTGAAAAATAAATAGCGGGATTGCAATTATAATAAGCAGTATGCCTCTAAGCAGTCCTTTTAAAGCCATGATTCTTTCAATACCGACAGAGGTTGCTATTTCTTCATCAATCATCTTATTAATTTCCGCATCTGAAAGGCTGGTGTATTGCTGTTGATATGGCATGAGCATACCTGACTTTGTCATATATGTTGTAGGTTTTGCATAATTGATTGCACTGTCTAAAATAGTTACAAGACTGACGATGAATATAATCAATGCTATCAAACAAATAAGATAGAAATAAATTTCTCTGATATAAACTCTTCTTGCCATTGCTCCTCATTCCTTTCTGCCTCTTATTATTTTTTTATTAATTACCATAAAGAGATTAATTAATTATTCTTGTTAGCAAATTAATTTTATAAGATTTATTTATTGAAGTAAACACCCGCGTATAACTTAATTATTTTTTATTATTAATATAAAAAAATATTGCTATAATCATTGTGATAAAATATAAATTCAAATTAAAATCAAATGGAAGAGAATAAACGTCCAAGCTGGGATGAATATTTTGCAGCAATAACCAAACAGGTGTCAACTCGTTCCACATGCTTGAGAAGGAAGGTTGGAGCAATAATCGTAAAGGATAAAAGGATCCTTACGACAGGATATAACGGTGCCCCCAAAGGGGTTAAGAACTGCCTTGAGAGGGGTAAATGCTTAAGGGAAGAACTTGGGATACCTTCAGGCCAGAGGCATGAAATGTGCAGAGGGCTTCACGCAGAACAAAACGCAATAATACAGGCTGCATATCATGGAGTCAGCATAAAAGACAGCGTAGTTTACAGCAATACCCAACCGTGTGTGCAGTGTGCTAAAATGATAATAAATTCAGGAATTAGAAAAATTTATTATTTTAAGGATTACCCTGATGAGCTTTCTCTGGAGCTTTTAAAAGAAGCAGGGGTAGAACTCATCAGGCTTGATTTTGAAGATTAAAAAAACGGACGTCACATGAAAAAATATATTATCAGGGGCAATAAAACTCTTTCAGGCAATGTAAGAATTAGCGGGGCAAAGAACTCTGCACTTAAGTTGATGGCTGCATCAATTCTTGCAAATTCAAAAGTCACTCTCCAAAATGTGCCAGACATTGAAGATGTTAATACAATGGCAGAAGTTTTAAAAACTTTAAACGCTAAAGTTGTTTTTAAACCTCAAAAAAACAGGCTTGAAATAGATCCTTCATCAATAAATAGCTTTGAAGCGCCTTATGAGCTTGTAAGGAAGATGCGTGCATCAGTGCTTGTTGCAGGACCGCTGCTGAGCAAATTCGGCAGGGTTAAAATTGCAATTCCAGGCGGCTGTAATATTGGCGCAAGGCAGATAGACTTGCATCTTAAAGGTTTTGAAAATCTGGGGGCTGAAAACTATGTTGAACATGGTTACATAAATTGTGCTGTCAAGAGTGACAAAGCTAAGGTCATCAATAGTGGCAGTAAGCTAAAAGGTAGCATTATAAACCTGGATTTTCCTTCAAGGGGTGCAACTGAAAATTTGATGATGGCTGCATGCATGGCAGAAGGCAAAACAGTTATAAACAATGCAGCTCGTGAAACAGAAACAGTAGATCTTGCTAACTTTCTTATTTCTATGGGGGCGCAGATAGATAGAGCCGGTACTGATTGCATAGAAATAAATGGTGTAAAAACGCTCAAAGGGACAGAATACAGAATTATGCCAGATAGTATTGAGGCAGGTACATTTATTATAGCGGCAAGCCTTTGCGGCAGCAAGGTAGTAATAGAAAATGCTATATGGAAAAATATAGAAATATTTTGCCTTAAATTAAAAGAAGTTGGTATAGATATTGAAAGCAGGGGCGATAATACTATAGTTGTAAGAAGACTTGCTAATACATTAAACACTGTTTACATCAGTACCTTGCCATATCCCGGTTTTCCAACAGATTTGCAGCCAATCATTGCAGTGCTTCTTTCTGTAATCCCCGGGATTTCTATAATTACTGAAAATGTTTTTGAGAACAGATTCATGTATGTGGATGAATTAAACAGGATGGGTGCTAATATAAAAATAGATGGCCACCATGCAGTAATCAAGGGTGTTAAAAATTTATCGGGCGCCCCTGTCAAGGCTTTTGATCTTAGGGCAGGAGCAGCAATGGTTCTCGCAGGGCTGGCTGCAGATGGCATAACAGAAGTAAGCGATATCCATCATATTCAGAGAGGATATGAAAATTTTGAATCAAAGCTGGCAGGCCTTGGAGCTGATATCAGTTTAGTTACTTAAAATGGTTTATAAAAAACATTTCGAATTTGCTATGATAGTGTTTATAATATAATATCGTTTTGCGCAAGTTATCGCCAGTTGTATGATTAGGTTAGCATAATTAGATTCCTTATATTTTTTTAATTTTTGTTTTTTGCCAAAATTTTAAAATAATGTGTATATTTAGAAGAAAAAAACAGAACATAGTTTCAGAATATGAATCTGAACCAAAAGTTTTAGGTAGTTCTGTCAAAAGGAAAACTAAATTTGGCAAGCTGCCAAGATATGCCAGAGCCCTGATAATCGTATTTTCAGTTATAATTGTTATCGGCGGCTGCGCAGCAGGATATTTTTTCTATTATATTAGTTCTACCAACAAAACTTTAAATTCTGCAACATCTTCTGAGATCCAGAGCATACTTGCGCCAATAAGTACGCCTCAGTCACCTGTAACTGTCCTTATCCTGGGAAGAGACACGAGAGACAGTGAAAATGAAATAGGCAGGGCTGACACCATTATGGTTTTGCATCTAAACCCTGGTGAAAACAGAGCAGCCCTTTTATCAATTCCAAGGGATACTCTTGTTGATATTCCAGGCCATGGAAAGGATAAAATCAATGATGCATATGCTTTTGGTGGTGAAGAGCTGATGATAAAAACTGTTTCAAACTTTTTAAATGCCAGCATTAATCATTATGTAACAATAGACTTTGATGGTTTTATCAAGCTAATAGATGAGTTAGGAGGTGTCGATATTGTTGTAGACAGACCCCTTATAGATCCTAAAAGCGGTGCAAGTTTTTCACCTGGGAACCATCACCTTACAGGAGAGCAGGCGCTGGCTTACACAAGAAGCAGGTCCACAGAGCTTGGAGATATTGGAAGAATTCAAAGGCAGCAGTATATATTCAGGGAGCTATTCAATCAAAAATTAAACCTGAAGACTGTTTCCAAAATCCCTTATTATTTTAATATACTGGTTGAAAACACCCACACAGATCTCGATCTAGCGACAATTCTATCCTATGCAAAAGAAGCCCTTTCTTTAAGCTCTGAAAATATAAGTGTTGCAATTATTCCATCCCGCCCCGACTGGATTGAAAATGGCACGATAAGCGTTCAGATTCCTGATGAAGAGGAAGCTAAGGCAATGTGGGAAAGGATAATACTTGGACATCCAATAAGCATGTATGGGCTTAAATATAGCAATGTCGAAAATATTCCGGAATCCATGGGTGAGAATGAATTTTACTTTGGCAAGTTAAAGATCAAAAACACTGGAGCAGTTGGCTGGAACAGGGGAGGAGAAAACCCATTTTACTTGAGCTATCACTGGCTTGATTTTGAAACAAAAAAAGCTGTTGTATTTGACGGTGAAAGGTCTTACATGCCATATGACTCTATAAAACCAGGCCAGGAAGCAGAGTTTGACATAAAAATCTTATCACCACCACAAAAGGGCAATTATATTTTACAAATTGATATGGTTCATGAAGGTAAAACATGGTTTTCCTATCAGGGAGTTCCCCCGCTTGAAAAGTATGTTGCCGTAAATGTATTGTACGCAGCGCGATATAATGATAATGGGACAACTCCAAATGAAGTCTTGCCAGGCCAGAAATTTGAAACTAAAGTCACGGTTACAAATACAGGTTACTTGCTTTGGAGCAATTTAGGCCAAAAAAGGGTTGACCTGGGAGTTCACTGGTATAATAGAGACACAAGAGAAGTTGTTGTATATGATAGTGACAGCGGTGAGCTGCCAAACAATATAGACCGCAATGAAAATGGAACTGTTACAATGCTTATAACTGCTCCCGATAAGCCTGGAAGATATGTGCTTGCTTATGACCTGGTTCATGAAACAGTAACATGGTTTTCCCATAAAGGTGTCATCCCGCTTGAAATAGATGTAAACGTCGGTGTGACATTAGACAGGACAATTGCCAAAAAGACTATAGTAATGATTTATAATGGCTGCGGCATTAAAGGTTCTGCTACAGATTTTCAGGATTATATTAAAAAATATGAATTTAAAGTAAAAGGCATTGCCAATGCTGAAAACTATAATTTTGAGAAAACAAAGATAATATATAAAAAAGGTAAACAGCAAAATGCTGAGCAGCTCGCCCTGATCTTAAGCAGTTACGAGGTTGAACAATATAGCAGCAAATGGAGTAATTATTATTCAACAGCAGATGTGATTGTAATTCTTGGCAAGGACTACAAAGAAAATATACAACAGTAGGCAAAATATCTTAAATTCTGTGCTATAATTGGCATATGAAAAGAAGCACGGCGCTTAAAATAACAAGACTTGTAATATTTGATATACTTATAATTTTTTCTTCTTTTATTATTTCCTTTTTTCTGCGTGGAGTAATAAATATAAGTATAAGCGGGACCATATTTTCCCAGTATTCAAATTATATTGGAACCTATGTCCTGATAATAATCCTTGTAAAGATTATTATGTTTGTTATTTTTGGGATATACCGAAGAGTCTGGAAATACGCGTCAATTAAGGACATGGTTGCTATTGTCGAATCAGTTACGTTGTCAATTATAGTAATGGGTGTAATTTTTTATGTATTTAGCCAGCCTGTTAATTGGTTCGGCCGTGTCTTTGTGCTCCCGTATTTTCCCCGAAGCATTTTAATCATTGATTACCTGATAACTTTGATGCTAATAATAATTTCGCGATTTTCTGAAAGGTTTTTCAATGAACTCAGGTTTGGAAAAAGAGGTATCAGAAAAAAGAGAGTTCTGATTGTCGGCGCTGGTGATGCCGGTGAAATGATTGTAAGGGAAATGATAAGACAGCGAAACAGCGAATATATACCCATAGGATTTTTAGATGATGACAGAATGAAATTAAGCAATCATATCCATGGCATAAAAGTACTGGGACCTTTATCCAGCCTGGAAGACACTATACAAAAGTTTGCGATAGACGAAATTCTTGTTGCAATGCCTTCAGCGCCAGGAATGGTTCGAAAGGATATAACACTTAGAGCTAAGGGAGCAGGTGTAATTTGCAAAACGTCCCCAAGCCTTTACGAAGTAATTGACGGCAAGGTTTACCTTGACCAGATTAGGGATATCGGGGTTGAAGATATCTTAGGCAGAGAACCGATAAAAGTTAAAATTCCAGATTTGGCTTCGGAATTTAAAGATAATATAGTTTTAATTACAGGCGCTGGCGGCTCAATAGGTTCAGAAATCTGCAGGCAGCTTTTAAGATTCGGACCGTCAAAACTTATAATCATAGATCACTCTGAAAATAATTTGTTTTTAATTGAAGAAGAGCTTAAAAATAAGTTTAATTTTAGCTCGCTAATTCCTATAGTTGCCGATATTAGAGAAAAAGAGTTGATGAGCTCTGTGTTTAAAAGATACCATCCTTCAATAGTTTTTCATACCGCCGCATACAAGCATGTGCCGCTAATGCAGTTAAATCCGGAGGCTGCAATCCGAAATAATTATCTTGGCACCAAGATTCTGGCAAAAATTGCCCAAGAAACAAAAGTAAAAAGGTTTGTAATGCTTTCAACAGATAAGGCTGTAAAACCAAAAAACGTAATGGGAATTTCAAAGCTTCTTGCAGAAAAATACCTACAGTCTATATCAAAAGAAAACAGTACAAAATTTATAATTGTAAGGTTTGGAAATGTTCTGGAAAGCCATGGCAGTGTTGTAAATATTTTTAAAGAACAGATAAGCTCGGGCGGACCCGTTAAAGTAACCCACCCAAAAATGAACAGATATCTCATGACTATCCCTGAAGCCAGCCAGCTTGCCATGCAGGCGTGCATTATGGGAAGCGGTGGAGAGGTTTATGTCCTAAATATGGGAGAACCAATAAATATTCTTGACCTTGCTACGAATATGATCAAGTTGTACGGCATGGAGCCGCACATAGATATTGAAATTATATATACGGGTCCAAGAGAAGGTGAAAAAATAACCGAAGAGATAATAAGCGAAGACGAAGTTCTTACTGAAAGCAGGTTCAAACATATTTTTGAAGCAAAGGATAATGGATCTTTTAACAAAGAAGAGATTTCTAATATTTTATTCAGTATTGAAAAAGAAATAGAAACTTATGACTATAGAAACTTATTTAAAGACCTAAAACGGTTGATACCTGATTTTAATGAAAAAGAAATGTGGTATATGCTATGACCCGTAAGTTTTTAAAAAGGTCTTTTGATATATCTATTACGGTCATCCTGATAATAATATTTTTGCCCCTTTGGATTATAATATCGCTTCTTATCAAAATTGATTCCCCCGGCAGTGTTTTTTTCCTGCAAAAAAGAGTTGGACTGGACAGCCAATATTTTAACATTATTAAGTTCAGGTCAATGAGAGAAGGCACGATAGACCTTCCTGCCGAAGAACTCAAAGACCGGAAAAAAAAGGTTACAAAGATTGGAAAGTTCTTACGCAGGTTTAGCATTGATGAATTCCCCCAGCTTTTTAACATTTTAAAAGGTGATATGAGTTTTGTAGGCCCAAGACCTTCTCACTTAGGCCAGGTGGAGCAAATAAGGCTCAGGAAAGAAATAGGCACCGACAAAGTGCGGCCAGGGTTGACAGGGCTGGCACAGGTAAATGGAAGAGATGACATAACAATTCCTGAGAAGGCAGAATTTGACAGGATATATGTGTTTGAAT
This sequence comes from Actinomycetota bacterium, assembly GCA_018897225.1. Classification (GTDB taxonomy): domain Bacteria; phylum Actinomycetota; class Humimicrobiia; order Humimicrobiales; family Humimicrobiaceae; genus JAHILC01. The sequence continues at coordinate 1,245 of JAHILC010000206.1, read as the reverse complement.
ATAAAACTTTTATGGATTTTAAAATTTTCTTAAAGACTATAAAAGTGGTGCTGACCTTTAAAGGCGGAAATTAGCCCCAGATCTTTTATCAAAGTTAAATTTTTATTTAACTATTAAAGGTGTTTAATTATCTCATTAAATTGTGTAAGGAAATTTTTCTTTTCTAAAGTTTTATCAAAATCCGTCAACCATTTCCTGACATAATTTTTATTAATTCCAGGATTTTTTAATATTAATATTTTAACATCTTCCAAATCTTTTGGCCGCCCGGCAAAGATTTTGTGAATTAGCAAGTCTTCAACTGTAGAAAAATTTACCTTAACACCTTTTAAGTCTATTTTAATAGACCTGTTTATAGCCCTTTTTTCATAATCAGTTTGAGAAAAAATAAAATCGATCCTTACTCTTGTATTAATATCTTCTAGAGGCAGCACAAAAGTCTTATTTATAAAATCTCTGGCATTTTCAGGCAAAGGTTTTAAATTAATCTCTTTCAAATTTTCAATAATCAGTTCAGATTTTTCTATGCCTATTCCAAGAGTAATATCTATATCGCGGGTTAAACGGGGTTCGCCATGAAGCAGGACAGCCTGACCCCCAATTACCATATAGGGAATTGATAATTTATTTAAAAAATTACTTACTTTAGCTAATATTTCTTCAAACATATTTTTATGGTATTACTATGAATTTATTTTTTATGGAGTGAATTTAAAATCCAAGCAATTTTTATATCGATCTCAATACCTTCAAGTGGGTCCTTTGAAGGCAACACTTTCATCAATAAGGCTTCAGTCCATAGGTTTTCATATATTTTTAACTTTTCTTTAAAAGTTAAATTGTTTTTTTTGATATATTTTTTCTCAAACTTTTCTAGAGTTTTAGGGTTTTTTATCATGCTTTCCTTTGTAAAATAAAATAATGTGTGGAATTAGTTTTAAATATGTTAATTTTACCACAAAAATATATTAAATAAGTATGTCAAAATAATCTAACCCCACGCATGGATTATGGAACCGAAATGTTTATTATCAAGTGTCAGAATTCGATTAATTTTTAAACTTCAAAATATTGATGGTACTGAATATATTATTACAGGATGCAGCAGAGCTTATCCGTATGTTTTAAAGGAAAAAGGAGGCTCTTATTATTCAATTAGGAAGTAAGCAAACTCTGCAAAAATATTCGGAATAAGAAAGCTTGGAATTTCTTTTTTCCCGAAACCACTGAATCTTTCAGAAATTA
>JAHILC010000205.1 GCA_018897225.1 Actinomycetota bacterium | reverse complement strand
TCAGGTACAAGTTCTTTAATTATTTCTTTGTCCAGTAGTGGTCGTAAGCTATTGATTCTAATATAGATCTATAAAAATGTATTTTTTTGTGAGCCCAGGTATGCCCTATAAATAGTCCTCTCACATTTGGATCAGGGGGAAAAAACCTTCCCTGCAGATAATCTATAGATATTAAACCGTCTGAACCCGGGGATATTCTAGCAGCTAAATCATCTAAATAATCATAAATGTTTGTATTGTTTTTTTCTGCTTTCTCACTTTCATCTGTAAAAAATTCATCGACAAACCATTTATGTGTCCTGCCTGCCAGTACAACAGATATGAGATGAAATTGACTGCCAATTGCAGATTTCATACAGGCAAGCGTCTTATATTTTAAATCGTATTTATACACATCTGTGCAAACACCTAAAATGCATGCAGTCCCGGATACATCAACCAATTGGCCTTTTTCAATAATGCCTGCCCCAATAAAACCGGCAGATTGATCGCCACAACCGGCAGCAATAGGCAGACCTACCGGAAGACCTGAATCCTCGCTGCCCTTTTTAGTGACCTCGCCAATTATTTCAGAAGACTTTATAATCCTGGGTAACTTTACCATATCAACATTTAGTTTTTTACATAAATCATAAGACCATTCTGATTTTTTTAAATCAGCAAGACCTGAAAAACAAATAAAAGTCTCGTCAATATATGCATCATCAGCTTTTAAACTGGCAAGTTTGCCTGCGACAAAAGCTGATGGTTGAATGAACTTAAAAATATCCTTCCATTCATTTTTATTTTTCCAATAAATTATTTTATTTCCATATGTTGAAATAGAACCATTTTTTTCTATTATCAAATCACCAAAGTTACTATGCATATATTCATTTTCAGCTGCACTTCTGCTATCCAGCGGGGTATCGTAATAGGTTGCAGGATTAAAATTTTTATCAATGGACATTATGCCACCCATCTGGCTGTCAATAGACATTGCAGCAATTTGGTTTTTTGATAATCCGGACTTACTAATAGTTTTTTTGATTAATCTGCATGCGACATTATAGAAGTCATTTGCATCCTGCTGGGCCTGCCCTGGTGCAGGATAATTTATTATCATTTCTTCTTTCGCTTCAGAAATACTATCTCCATTTTCATCATAAATGACACATTTAGCTTCCGTAGTACCTAAATCAATTCCTATTAAGTATTTCATCCTGTCAGCTCCTGCTACATAGATAAACGAATTTCATTATAAAATTTTTCCATCTGTTCATCAGAGTCTATTCTTAAAGGTTTAATTCCAGTTTGTCTGCAAAATAATTCCATTTCTTTTGTATAATTTCCCAAAGTAGCGCTTAAATGGTTGGCACCAATAACTTTTACAAAATTTTCAGCTTTAACATCCAATGAGAACGTAACTTTTCCCCAGGTTTGACCCAGGTGATTATTTATATTTTTCCCATATTTTTTCTCTAAAAAACTTTTGGAATCAAGAGCTTTTCCAGCTCCAAACTGCAAGTAATAATCCCCTCTTATTCTTGTAAGCCTTGAAACGGTTATGTCCTTACTTTCCTTGCCAAAATAACTAAAGGCAGCGCCGGAAACACCATGAATATTACCAATTGCCTCTATATTACTCAATGCTTCACTTGCATTACTGGAATTTGCTGCCCAGAATATGGATCCCGCACCACAATTGGCAAATTCAATATAATCATCTTCTGCAGAAATCAGATCACCAAAAGCTGGTGGTATAGAAGGATTCAAAAAATACAATATCATTGAAGTTAATAAACCCTTAATATCTCCTTCGCATACGGTAGGATAGACTTTTTGGCTTCCCTCTTCATTAAATGAAAAAGGTAGAAATGCAGGCAATGTACAGGCATTTACGCCATACTCGAAATAAATTTCCGGCTGGCATTTTATAGAAACTCCATTAATATTTTCTAATTTTAGCTGTTCAAGCCTGTCCCTTGCTGCAATTAAAAGAGCAATTTGTTTATAAAATGCTTTTTCAGTCAGCATTTTATTATCGTAGTTAATCTTTAGACCATTTTTTGTAACCCATTTTACAAAATTAGCAATTCTTTCAGGATTATTATTTATAATTTTTTCTGCCCTGTTAACAAGAATATATTGGTCTTCTGAAAGTATTTCCCTTATCAAAAAGCTTTTTAATTTTGGCACATCATCCTGAAGTTGTTCCATTTTAACCGCATAAGAACCTCCCCATAAAAGCAATGCGCTTTCCCTCATTTTTGATACTGCAGATACTGTTTTTGACCATCTTACAAGCTCTTGTTTATTACCGAAGTTTCTTTCATGAGTTAAAGCATGTTTGTTTACACCCCATTCCATCAAGCTTGAACATGCAGCGCTAAATTGAGACAAATTACCCTGGAGAGGATTATTCTCAGTATAATACATAAAGGGCCTGGCAATTTTTCTAACGAATTCCATTATTAACATGGGTGGGGACCATGTCCATGCGCCAATTATAATACCATCGACATCATATTTTGAAAGAATTGATATTATATTTTTGATATCCTGAAGATTTCGCAATCCATACCATTCATCAGAGTTTTTTCGAAGTTCAGCCAATGGGTCAATAACATTAATCTCATTACTTGCCAGATAATTCCTCAATTCGGATTGTTTATGCTTCAAATAATTCTCGACTTCGGGAGACGATACTCCAACATCTCTGTCG
>JAHILC010000204.1 GCA_018897225.1 Actinomycetota bacterium | reverse complement strand
CGACTCAGAAAATAAACTATACTGGAACTCGACAAAACCTATCTGGAATAATGACCATGATACTCTTTACTTGAGAGATGCTGACGGCCTCATAGTCCAGTTATATAATTACTAAAGCGCGAATTCTTCCTCTATAAAGTGTGTATGGATTTTACCAGCTTTAAAATTTTCATTGCTGATAATCTTTTTATGAAAGGGTATTGTAGTCTTAATGCCTTCAATTCTGAATTCACTTAGAGCTCTTGAAGCTCTGCTTATTGCTTCGTCTCTTGAGTTTGCCCATACAATCAACTTTGCAATGAGAGAATCATAAAAAGGCGGAACAATATAATTTGAATGAATGAAAGTATCGACCCTTATGCCGGGACCACCGGGAAGGAAGCAATCGGTTATTTTGCCGGGTGATGGAGCAAAATTGTTTTCGCTGTCTTCAGCATTAATCCTGAATTCAATTGCGTTTCCACTGGCCAGGATATCCCTGCCAGTAAAAGCATTTCTTTCTCCAGATGCTATTTTTATCTGTTCTTTTATAAGATCAATACCCGTTACCATTTCTGTAACTGGATGTTCAACCTGAATTCTGGAATTTATTTCTATGAAGTAAAAATTTTCATTTTCATCAACAAGAAATTCTATAGTGCCTAAATTTTTATAATTAATTGCCCGAGCTGCCCTTACAGCATATTCTTTTATTACCCTTCTTGTTTTTTGTGAAAGCCTGGCTGCAGGAGCTTCTTCAATTAGTTTCTGATGTCTTCTCTGGATGGAACATTCTCTCTCGCCAGCGCATGAAATATTCCCATAGTTATCCGCAATTATTTGAAACTCAATATGCCTGGGTTTCTGTATATACTTTTCAATGTATACTTCGCTCTTTCCAAAGCTGGAAAGCGATTCTGATTTTGCAAGCGAAAAAAGTGATTCCAAATCATGGCTGTGACGGCAGATTCTCATACCTTTACCGCCACCGCCAAACGATGCTTTTATTATTACCGGGTAACCTAGTTTGCGGCTTATGTTTAAAGCTTGACGAAGGTTTTCTACATTTCCACTTGAACCAGGAATTACGGGTATCTTATGCTTCTTCATCACCTCTATTGCCATTGATTTGTTTCCTGATAGAGATATTGCATCAGACGGCGGTCCGATGAAAGTTATATCATTATCACTGCAGTTTTCTTCAAAAGAAGGATTCTCAGCAAGAAATCCATAACCGGGATGCAAGGCATCGCAATTTGTTACCAATGCTGCACTTATTATATTGTTTATGTTCAGGTAGCTTTTATTTGGCGGGGGAGGTCCAATGCAAATGCTCAAGTCTGCAAGTGACGTATGGATGGAATTTTTATCGGCGGTGGAATAGACTGCCACGCTTTCAATTCCCAGTTCCTTGCAGGCTCTGATTATCCTAACGGCAATTTCACCTCTATTTGCAACAAGAATTTTTTTAAACATAATAAATTAAATTCAAGAGAAAATTATTTATTGACTTTAATAAGCGCCAGTACCTGGTTATACTCAACTGCTTCTTCGTTTTGTACGAGTATTTCCATTACCTCTCCATTGTGTTCTGAATTTATCTTATTCATTAACTTCATGGCCTCTATTATACAAATTGTGTCGCCTTTTTTTACCCGGTCTCCAACGTTTAAAAAAGGTGGAGCTTCAGGACTTGCAGACCTGAAAAAAGTTCCTACTATTGGAGATTTAATTTGAATTAAATTTGAATCTTTGGCTGAAATATTTTCGGCGGCAGGTTCAACATTTTTTGTGGCGGCAGTTATTTGCGATTTTTTGTTAATAGATATTTTAACACCATCAATTTCAAGTTTTATTTCATCAATATTGCTGCTTTCCACCAGATCTGTTATCTCTCTTATTTTTCTGATATCTATGGCTTCCAGTGAGATATTCTGTTTGCCTGAAATTGTTTCGCCAAGCAAAACATTGGATACGGGCGGTTGTGGTTTTTGGTCTTCAATTTTACTCAAACCAGCTGCTTTCGGTTTCCTGTTATTTAAAAATTTCAGTGTTTCTTCCGGGAAAAAACAGTAAGTAATAATATCCACTTCTTTATTTGTAATACCTTTAAGTTCAGAAGCGCAATGATTATAGGTATTTTCAACTTCATAATCATAATTTTTAATAACATCTGTTGAAATTTCGCCTCCAGAAATCCTGGATTTTATATCAGGATCTACAGCCCTTGGCAATTGTCCGTAATATCCGAAAATTAACTTTTTAATTTCATCATTTGTAATTTCCCACCTGTAATCGGCAATGATGTTATTAAGGATGGCCTGGCTCCCAATAATCTGGCCGACTGGTGTGACAAGCGGGGGATTTCCCATTTCATTTTTTATCTTAAAAACT
>JAHILC010000203.1 GCA_018897225.1 Actinomycetota bacterium | reverse complement strand
TACAGAGAGGCTTCATTGCTTCGGTCATTGTCGGGACTGAAACAACCTTCAAGGCTTTTAACGCACCACCTTTATCCCTGTTGCCGATATAGTCTACAGCATCGAATATTTTCATGTCGTATACACGGTTTACAAACCTGTCCACCATTTTTTCATTGACGGTTTTATCTTTTTCTGAGATTATAAAGGCATTAAGCTTTTCGTATTCTGTCTTTAAAAGGCTGCTGTCAAAGTTTACATTTTCAATTAATTTTATTGCAGCTTTTGAAGTAAACTTTATATTATCCAGCTCGCACTTTTCTACGAGCCGTCTCCTTAAATTACAGGTCTGGGGTGCATAAATATTTTCGAAGGTTCCTAATCTTTTAATATCTCTAAGAATGAAACTCCCTGAGTATGTGTATATTTGAATTCTTAATTTCATAAAATTTTTTTAATGTATTCCGCCTTTTTTTATTTCCCCTTACCGCAAAATATAGGTTATTTTTAGGTATAGAAATATTTTTGACTTCAAGTTTATAAAAGCTATGATAGTGGTTGAACGATTATGGTATTTAATTGTGCAGCCTGCTGAACAATAAAGGTACTTAATTATTTATATTGCCACAATACCTGCTTCCTGTTTTCTTTACCTGCTTAATTAAAAAGAATGGTGAAAATTTTTTAACGCTTACATCTGCTTGATAAAATTTACGTTATTCTATATTATTAAATCAATTTTATGTGAAAAATTTCACATATATTAGACTTAATAGTGAAAAGAGGTTATTTTGAAGAGATTAATTACAGATGAGCTGCTGCGGTGGAAACAATCAAAATATAGAAAACCGTTGATATTAAAAGGAGTTCGACAGGTCGGGAAAACATGGATATTAAACGAATTGGGCAGGCATAACTACAAAAACATTGCGTACTTTAACTTTGATGAGCAGGAAGAATTAGCGCTTTTTTTTGAAACGACCAAAGATGTAAAAAGAATTTTACAAAATTTAATGATTGTGAACGGTTCAGCAATTTTACCGGAAAAAACTTTGATTATATTTGATGAGATACAGGAGTGCAACAAGGCACTCAATACATTAAAGTATTTCTGCGAGAAAGCGCCGGAGTATCATATAGCCTGCGCGGGTTCGCTTTTAGGAATTGCACTGTCTAAGCCTTCATCATTTCCTGTAGGCAAAGTTGACTTCCTGGCTATCTATCCAATGAGCTTTACTGAATTTTTAATAGCCAACGGTGATGAGAATTTAGTTGATTATATGAAAAACATTGATGCGGTTGAACCAATACCTGAGATATTTTTTAACCAGCTGTGGGAGAAGTTTAAAATGTATTTTATAACGGGCGGCATGCCCGAAGCTGTCCGCTCATGGACGGAAGAAAGAAATACCGGGCTAGTTCAAACAGCATTAAAAAATATTTTAAATGCATATGAGCTTGATTTTTCCAAACATTTCGAAATAAAAGATAATGCAAAGCTGGCGTTGGTATGGAATTCCATTCCTTCACAACTCTCAAGAGAAAACAAGAAATTCTTATATAGCGCAGTAAAAGAAGGTGCAAGAGCAAGGGATTATGAAGATGCTTTGACTTGGTTATGCAATGCAGGTTTGGCATATAAAATATTTAGAAGTATAAAACCCGGACTTCCCATGTCCGCCTATGATGACTTGAGCGCTTTTAAATTATATGCCGTGGATATCGGACTATTGCGCAGACTGGCTCTTCTTGACCCTATTGCATTCAATGAGGGTAACCGTCTGTTTACCGAATTTAAAGGTGCGTTGACCGAAAACTTTGTACTGCAGAGCTTAGTGGATATATATGAAGCAATACCGAGATACTGGACATCGGGCGGGCAGGCGGAAGTTGATTTTATTATTCAACGCGGTAATGACATTATTCCAATCGAAGTAAAAGCTGATCAAAATATTAATAGCAGAAGCCTCACGTTGTATGCCCAAAAATATGAAGCTCTGACAAAAATACGTTTAAGATTTTCACTTAGGAACCTGAAACAAGACGGAAACCTGTTAAATATCCCGCTTTTTATGATTGATTATATAGACAAGCTCATAGAGATGGCAATTTGCAACCCCAAGACCTCTGGAACATAAAACCATTGATTTATTTTACTTACATGTTTACCTATTTCATATGTTTCATTTGTTTCTCAGGTTCACTGTTGCAGAAGTGGGGAATTCTACCTGCAATACTGTCCTGTTTTATTCTGCGGTAAATATCTAACATATTTATGTTTATTCACGGACAGATTTTTGATAGTATTTCTGTATTTACACGAGAATTAATATGCAAAAAAAGAAAAATTTAAAACTATTTTACCTGGGCTGTTTCATTTTGGGTTTTGTAATTCCCATATTTGATCCGCTTTATCCATATTTCTCCAGGAATTTTAATGTAGGATTTGACAAGATAGGGCTTGTATTTTTTGGCGGTTCGCTAACAGCTATAATATCACTGATTTCTGCCGGCAGAATTTCTGACAGGTTTCCCCTAAGAAAACTTTTTTTATGGTCTTTTGCAATTTCCTTTGCAGGTTTTGCGGTATTTAGTATTTTTCATAATTTTACCGGTTTAATAATATCGGTAATCATTGTAAATGTCGGTTTGACTATCTTCTGGCCTGCTTTATATGCCAAAGTTTTCTATGAACACCCTGAGAACTATTCAACCATGTATGCTAAACTTGAACGCTTTTACTATCTTGCCACTGCGTTCGGTCCCCTGCTTATAGGCTTACTGCTTTATTTGAATTTATCGCCGCGCTATATTTTTACGTTCCTGTTGCTTTTATTTATTTTGCTGTTTTCCATATTTTATGTTGTATATAGAGATAAGACATCAAATGCTCTTCATGCTGTGAACATAAAGACAGAGCAGACACAGAATGTAATCACAGATAATATAGCCGGCCAAAAGCCATCTTTAAACAAAAATCCTAACAAGCATAAGAAAGAGAAACTGCATAAAAAAATAACCACCTAATTTTTGCACTCTTTTTCTTATAGACCTGAGCAAATCTGTGAAAATCGGGTTAAGATATAAAATGCCGACCATGGATGCAAAAGACAGCCAAAATTCCCAGTTATAAAAAAATCCCGGGTTTAATGTCAGAAGCAGGATAGAGGAAAGGCTTAAGAGCATATCCCCAAATGTCTGTATTGAGCAAATTGCAGCTGGTGCAGCAGTTTTTTAATTTGAAAAATACTTCAAATTTTTAATAGCTCTTTTTTGTGCATTTATTTTGTCATTTACATTATTGGGATGGAGTGAAATGGTTTTTACTTCTAAGGCTTTTGCAAAATCAGCTAACTCCTTACCCCATTCTTTGAATCTTTCATCTGTTATAGGTGACTGGACAGCATGGTGTCTAAAACTTTAGTACCGTAGGATTTAATCTTTAGAGCAATTTGGGCCAAATGGCCCCTGACCGGTTCGTATATATCTCAGTAGTAAGGCAAAGCCAGTTCTATGGGTGTGGTGCTTAAACTTGTGTACCTTTCTTCAGCCTGGTCAATTCTATCAAATGACTGTCGAATCCCAAAATTTATTTCAATTGTCGTATTGCTGTTTTTCAACAAAATCCTTTTAGATCTTTTTCCCCATTGACCCAAAATGGGTTTAGTGGTATTATCACCCTAATCGCTATTATTGCCAAAAAATTTATTAATAAGGCGGCATGTTTTCTTTATGAGGTGTTACATTTGCAAAAAGATAAAATAAATATAAATGATGAATTCGAGGAAATAGATACCAGGACAATTGACAGCCGAAATAGACTGACCATTGGTGAATTTGCACAGGGATTTAACAGAGTCAAATTGTATAAAAATAAACTGGGAGAAATTCTAATTAAGCCGATGGTTGAAATACCAGCTTCAGAACTGTGGCTTTTTAATAACAAAGAAGCATTAAAAGATGTGCAAAAGGGTTTAAAGGATTTAGCTGAAGGTAAAATAAAAAAACTG
>JAHILC010000202.1 GCA_018897225.1 Actinomycetota bacterium | reverse complement strand
CTAAATTCCCTGTGTGCGTTAACTTTAAACTGTTAAGAATATCTCAGAATAAAATCTTCCACCTCTTTCCTGGATGATGGGAACGCAGGTATAACACCTTTTTTTAAGGATGTAATTGAAGCGGCTCCATTTGCAAATTTTAATATAGATTTAATCTTATTCTCATCTTCAAGAATTTGTAAAAAATCATTTTCTACAAGGCCTACTATTAATGCAGCAACAAAGCAACCTCCACATCCTAGTGTATCAACAACTTTAACTTTATTAAATGTAGGAACATGACCAATAAATTTATGAGTAACATAAGTAAAACCATTTGCACCCATTGTTACTATACATAATTTTACACCCATTGACAATATTTCATGCATACTACTACCAACGTCTTGTATTTTAGTAATAAAAGCAAGTTCTTCCTCATTTACTTTTAGAACACCAGTTAAGGGTATTGATTTTTTTATCTCGCATCTTGCTTCATCTGGATTACACCATAAAGACAATCTTAGATTTGGATCATTAACTATTATACTACCATTATATTTGGCTAAATTAATTGCCTTATAAGTAGTAGATTTACTAGGCTCCTTGTTTAGTGTCAAAGATCCAAATTGAAAAACTTTTGCATTCCTAAAAAAAGCTTCTTCAAGCTCTTCTGTACTAAGGAACTGGAAATAAATAACTCATCTGTTTTTGATTGTTTTTAAACTCTGTGATGTTACACTTAAAGCATTATATCAGCAGGTAAAATAGATGCGATTACAATCAAGTATGAAGTTTTGCATGTTGAACTTGATGAGCGTGGCCGCCGAATGTGGGCGGCGGCAGAAGCGAAATCTTTAGGACATGGAGGTATAACTGTAGTTGCAAAAGCAACAGGGCTGGCAGAAAGCACAATAAGAGCTGGCCGGCGTGAGATAACAAGTCGCTCATCTATTGACAGGAAGAGAGAATCTGTTCGCAGAATCAGAAAAAAAGGAGGAGGTAGAAAAGCTCTTGAGGAAAAGAACATCGATCTGCCTATGTTGCTGGATGCATTGGTTGAGCCAACACCCAGAGGCGATCCAATGTCTCCTCTCCGATGGACTTGCAAGAGCACACAGCGTCTATCCAGGGAGTTGACGGGCAACGGACATTCTGTTAGCCATGCCAAGGTTGGGAAGTTACTTGCCAGGTTACATTACAGTATTTATAGCGCCCGAAAAAGGATGGAGGGAAAATCACATCCGGACCGTGATGCTCAGTTTAAGTTCATAAGCAAAAAAGTAGTCGACTTTCAGAATCGTAGCCAGCCATTTATATCAGTAGATACTAAAAAGAAAGAACTGATAGGCCGTTTTGCCAATGGCGGGCGTGAATATCAACCCATAAGCAGGCCTGTGGAAGTTAAGACATATGATTTCCCCAGCCTGGCAGATGGCAAAGGTATACCTTACGGCGTTTATGATATGACCAGCAATCAGGGTTGGGTGAGTGTCGGAACAGATCATGATACCGCCCGGTTTGCAGTACAGTCGATCCGGCAATGGTGGTACCAGATGGGCATGGAGGCATATCCTGAAGCTGTCAAACTTCAAGCAGCGCTGGATTCAAAAGGATATCCAATTGGGATTAAGGTCTCAGACAAGGAAATGGAGACTATAAAAATAGAGAGACACAGTTTTCACGGGGAGTGGAATTATACAATTAGGCCTTCTTGATATCGATGAGTTATTTATTTCCAATTACTAAGGTCCCATATTGGTGGTATTTAATGCGATCTCCCCCACTGAGACATCAATTGGCAACAAAAGTCACACACATACCCCACTACTTGAGTCAAGCGGATACCCCCAAAACTTTATTCAACAAAAGGTGTGATACCTCAGGAAGAATATACAGTAGAAATAGGTATAGCGGATATAAGAAGAGAAGGGAATGACTTAACAATTATTTGTTATTCGTATATGGTTATTATTGCCCAGCAAGTAGCTAAAATACTAGAGGAAAAATATAATATTAGTTGTGAAATAATAGATTTAAGGTCTATTTCTCCATTGGATAATGACACTATTATAAACTCAGTTAAAAAAACAAATAAAGTGTTAGTTTTACATGAAGCATGTGAACAAGGCAGCATTAGTGGAGAAATAATATCAATAATTCAAAAAGAAGCTTTTGATTATCTTGACTTCCCTATATTACGAATATGTGGTCCCAATACACCAGTACCCTATTCTCCAGAATTAGAAGATTATTTTATACCTGACCCAAATAAAATTATAAATAATATCATTGAACACTTTAAATTAGACTGTAATTAATTAGTTTAATAGGTTATTCATATTTTAATGTATTTTTATGCTGAATTATTCAGCAACCATTAATTAATTTTATACCATTTTTTTTTATGATTTGGAAACTATAATGATAATGATACATTTATCTATTAATATTATT
>JAHILC010000201.1 GCA_018897225.1 Actinomycetota bacterium | reverse complement strand
CAAGGTTAAAGTACATTCATACTGCTGTAAGCGGCTTATGGGGGAAACCAACAAATCTTAATAATGCTGAGACTTATGCTAATGTCCCACAGATTATAAATAAGGGAGCAGATTGGTTTTCCAACATTGGGACCGGAAATAGCACCGGAACCAAGATATTCTCTCTGGTTGGTAAGGTTAATAATACTGGACTGGTCGAAGTTCCCATGGGTATCACTTTGCGAGATATAATTTACAAAGTTGGCGGAGGAATTAAAAATGATAATAAATTTAAAGCTGTTCAGACAGGAGGTCCATCCGGTGGTGTAATTCCAGAACAATTGCTTGATCTGCCTGTTGATTTTGATGAACTGACAAAAGCTGGCTCAATGATGGGTTCAGGTGGAATGGTTGTAATGGATGAGAAAGATTGTATGGTAAATTTAGCCCATTATTTTATAAAGTTCTTATCAGATGAATCCTGCGGGAAATGTGTTCCATGTCGCGAGTGCCTAAGACAGTTAATTTACATTTATGAAAGAATAATGGAAGGAAAAGGAAGAGTTGAAGACTTTAAGATGCTGGAAGATCTATCAACGATTCTTGAAGGTGCTTCACTTTGCGCTCTTGGCAGTACTGCTCAGAACATTGTCGTAACAACACTTAAATATTTCAGAGAAGAATATGAAGCTCATATATATTATCATTCATGCCCGGCAATGGTTTGCAAGCCACTTATTCATTACACAATTATTGGCGATAAATGTACAGGCTGTATGAGGTGTATAAAATCTTGTCCTGTAAATGCAATATCCGGTGAACCCAAGAAGCCTCATATTATAGATCTGGATACTTGTATAAAATGTGGTGCTTGCACGGAAGCTTGTCCCGAAAGATTTAATGCAATTGAGAAGAGAACGGGTACATTCAAAGAAATTCCAGTACGGAAAAAAGTTTTTGAAGATGCGGTATAAATTTTTCAAGTTAAAAAAAATTTTAAAGAATTTGAAAATTTATTAATATAAAAAAACAGGAGTAAACAGATGAGTACAATTTTGGAACAAAAAGATATTGAAGCAATAAAAGAGCTGACTATTTATATTGATAATGTAAATGTAATGGTATCAGAAGGACTTACATTACTTCAGGCTGCAAAAATAGCAGGAATTCATATACCAACTTTATGTTATCATGAAGAAATTAAACCCCATGGTGCATGCAGGCTATGTTTAGTAGAAATAGAAAAGAAAGGAAGGAAAAGAATTGTTGCTGCATGTGCATATCCTGTGGAAGAGAGTGTCCAGGTTTATACTGAAAGTCCAAAAGTTACAGAAATAAGAAAACATCTTGTAGAGCTTTATTTAGCATTATTTCCTTTTCATCCCGAGATAATGAGCCTGGCTAAAAAATATGGTCTTAATGAAACGAGGTACAAAAAAGAACATAGTTACTGCATACTCTGCGGTTTATGTGTGCGATATTGTGCTGAAGTAAAAGGTGATAATGCGGTGGGATTTGTCGGAAGAGGTATTAATAAAAAAGTTGCTTTTGTTCCAGATTCGGCATATCTTAAACACTGTGTAAATTGCATGAAGTGTATGGAAATATGTCCAACAGGGGTATTTCCTTCTAATTTCGGAATTGAAAGAATACCACAAATATCAGAATCATAAAATTTTAAAAAGATAACGCCAGTAGTAACTATTTTGTATCTAAAAAATTTAGATAATAGTTGCGAGCCCTTATAAATAAATCTGGATTTTTTCTTTGAAGGATTTCAAATATCTTCTGATCAATGAGTTTTGCATTATTAATACTCTTTTGAAATGCTTCAATGAAGAATCCAATAACTTCTTCGTCCTTTTTGTCTACAGAATTAATTAATTTTTTAATGTCCTCTTTTTTCTCTTCTATCCTTTCATTATTTTTTAAAATGTCCTGATAATCTTTTTTATCCAGACACATTCCGCACCAATCAAGGCAGCTTGCTCCTGAGTCATGAAAAACTATTCCATCATCTGTATGCTCTATTATTTGAGGATTAATTTTGAAAACATTATTATGACATTTGGGACATTTTACTTTTTTCTCATCGGAAAAAAACTCAACTTCATTGCCACATTTTGAGCAGGATATTATATTGGTATTAAAATCTTTCAGATAAGCTGTATTCTGGCCAGGACAACCCCCAATTATTCTTACCATTTAAATTCAACTCCTTAAAATAAAAATTTTGTTATTAAATTATATCACCATTTATCTTAGTGGTAATATCCTAATAATAAGTCTTTTTCCTAATTTCTGTACATACTTATTATCAATTGTTTGAGTTTCTGATAATATTTCTATATACTTTAAGAAATAAATATATACATATAAATTTATTAAGCAATGGTGTTTGAAAATAAAAATTTAAATAAAAATTACGAACTTTTTGGGAGGAATTATGAAAATTTGTTTTCTGAACTGATAAATAAAGATCTTGAAGATATTGCAGGAAAAGCTGGTGCACAGATTAATGGTAAGGATGAATTAGTACTAGGTTTTTTTGAAAAAAGTGTGCTTATAGATCTAAATAAAAGTAAAATATATGTTTTAAACTATAAATACAGACACCTGTTTGAGCCTGACTCTGAAAAATTTGAACCGCTTGATTTGTTTTCTTCAACTATTATTCTTCATTTTCTTTTAAATGCTGATGGAACACCATTATCAGGGGAGTGGATTTTATACAGAGAACTTCCTGGTGGACTTTTTTATGCAAGCACTATTCCAGGAGTGTTGCAGCCACTTGCAAAAAAATACGAAAGCAGCGGAGGAAAATTTCTTGGAAAACTTTTAGAAATTGGGGGAGAAAAAAATAAAAATTATAAATTTTCTGGGTTAATTTACCCATTCAAAAAATTTCCAGTGTTATTTATTATTGATGAAAAAGACGAAGAATTTGATGCCAATGTAAGAGTTCTTTTTGATAGCAGCGCCTCGCATTATTTAAAAACGGATGTTATAAAAACTCTTTTAGTATATATAGTTAAGAAGTTATTAACATGAGTATATTAAAATCAGATAATTGCATTAAAAATTCTCAGCTTGTTATTAATTTTCCTGATATAATAAAAATATATAAAAACCCATTATAAATAAAAGAAGAGGGATAAAAAAATGAAACCTTTATTGTTTGTTTCTAGTCAACCTTTCTCGGGGAAAAGCTCTATTTGTGTTGCTATGGGTAAGCTACTGACTGAAAGAGGGTATAAAACAGGCTATATGAAACCTTTGGGCAGCCTTCCGGTAAAAGTTGGGGATTACTATGTTGATGAAGATGTGCATAATATTTCTAGAATTCTGGGGATAAAGGATAATCTTAAGGATGTAGGCCCTTTGATGTTTATAGGAAAAGCATACGAAGATGTTTTAAAAGAAAAAATCGAGTTATCTTCAAAGAAATATCTCGATATTGTCAAGAAATCTTACAAGAAAATTGCAGAAAATAAAGATTTTATGCTTATTGAGGGAGGAAAATACATAGATTATGGAATATTTGCAGGGCTCTCTGCAAAAGAAATATGCAGTTCTATTGATGCAAAGGCTATTGTCATAATCAAATATGGTGATGATATTGCAGACATCGCAATGTTTTATAAGGAATATTTTGAAGATTTCTTTGGTGGAATTATTATAAATTTGATTCCCATAGAGGATATGGATAGGCTTAAAAATATTGAACTTCCTTACTTCAAAAAAAGAGATATAAATGTTTTTGGAACTATGCTTTCAGATAAAGTTTTATCATCAGTTAGTATTAAGGAAATGGCCAAATACATTGACGGCAAGATTCTATGTGCAACTGAAAATAAAGATGAACTTGTTGGATCTTTTATGGTTGGTGCAATGGGTCATGAACTGGCGCTCAAGTATTTCAGAAGAAATCCCGATAAAGTAGTAATAACAGGTGGTGACAGAGCAGATATACAACTTGCAGCGCTTGAAACTAAAACAAAATGTCTTGTTCTTACCGGGAATTACCAACCTAGCGCTATAGTTGTTGGTAGAGCAGAAGAGCTTGGAATCCCAATTGTTCTTGTAGGGTATGATACTCTAACTGCTGTTGGGAAACTATGTGAAATAATGGGACATTCCAGGATATATAACGTCAAGAAACTAGATAAATTATTGCAAATTATAAAAGACTCTATTGATGTAGAAAAAATAATTTCACTTACAAAAAATTAATATTTATTGCAGTAGATTTTATTGCAAGTATTTGCTCTCATATAGAACATGAAACTAATCTTGAAAGAAATTATGGTATTGTAATAAATCCTGAAAAATCAGCAATGATTAAGCTAAATGAAGAAGATTGCATAATTCTGCTTGCCGAAGAATAAAAAAATATCATGAAGGAGTTGTCCTTATTGATAATTTTAAAATAGCAGACAGCATTTTTCTGAATTAAAGAGCATCTCAAATAAATTAAAAAAAACTTTTCCTGAGCGTAACGTTTTAACAAAAAATATCGTTTTATACTGTAGTAATACTTCAAGCACGAAGTTGGAATTTTTTTAAAACAGTAAAACGAAAGGATCAGAAAAATGTTAAAAAAAGCAATAATTGGAATAATTGTAGGATCGATAGTGCTTATGTCATCTGCTGGAGCAATTTATGCTTACCAGAAACCAAAAAATGTTGAAAGAAGCAGCCAACCATACAATTATGCAGAAAAATTTAATAACAATGACGGAACAGGTTGTGGAAATTATTGCAATGGTCAGTGTCTGGACGAGAATAACGATGGAAAATGTGATAATTGTGACCAGGTTAACTGCCAAAATAATGGTACGTGCAGCCAAAACAATGAAAACTGTACTTACCAAAACCAAAATCAAAACTGCAATGAAAACTGCAATGAAAATCAAAACAGCTATGGTAAAAGTTCTGATAACGGTAATTCAAACTGCTTCGGGTTCAGAAGTGAAGAAAAGAACCAAAACAACAGCAGAAATTGCTTCAATAATAAAGTTCAGAACGCTAAAAATAAATAGTAATTATCATTCTTATTATTGTTCACCTCATACTGAGCTGGGATACGCTGGTATGTTATTTTAAAAGTGCATTCAGAAATGCTAAAGTTGCAAAAATTGAACAAAGTTGTAAAAATGTATAAAGAATTTTTTTAAAATTTTGCAGCTTTTAGCAGATGGATGAAAAAGAATTAAATATATGTATTAAAAAATATAAAAATAATGGAGATACTTTTTATTTTGAAAAAATTTATCGCCATTTTTTATCAAAGATATACAGATATATATTCCTTAAGATTTTAGATAAAGAGACTGCCGAGGACCTGACCAGTGAAGTATTTATAAGAGTTTACAAGAATTTGAACAAAGTCAATCTTAACGCAATTACGATTAAAATCTGGATTTATAAAATAGCAAAAAACCTGTTAACCGATCATTTCAGAAGCAGCCGGAATATGCAGAACGTAAAATCACTTGATGGGTACCTTGAGGGAGACAAAGAATTAGAAACAATAGGCAGTATGTTGGTAGATCAAAGAGAAAATTTTTCAAATGGCAACCAGTTTAAAAACGAGAAACTGATAAGCGCTTTAAATGGGTTACCAGAGACGCAGAGAGAAATTATTTTTTTAAGATATGTTGAAGGAATGGATTTTAAATCAATTAGCTTAATTTTAAATAAAAGCGAAATTGCATTGAGAGCGCTAAAATTCAGGGCACTTGAAAATATAAAGGGAAAATTAATTAATTAGGTTTTGGGATGAGAATAAATAACAAGGCAATAAACGATAAAGTGATAAAAAAATTCT
>JAHILC010000200.1 GCA_018897225.1 Actinomycetota bacterium | reverse complement strand
TATCAAGTTCTTTTATCTTATCAATGAATGACTGATCAAAACCCGGATGGACTTTTAAGGCGTCGAAATATTTCGGCCCTCTGAGATTAAATTCATAAACAAAATAAATTAAAGCGCCATAAAGTACAAAGGAAACCAACAAGATAACCAAAAGCCATAAAAAAATTTTACTTTTAAGAGAAAGCTTCAATGTCGTTCACTGCCTTCATCAGGGATCCTGTAACCGGAACCATAAATTGTAATGATATAATTGCCGTATTTGCCAAGTTTTTTTCTAAGATTCTTGATGTGGGTATCGACAATATTTGTAAAAATATCTACATTTCTGTCCCATGCATGCTCAAGTAATTGATTGCGGCTGATCAGCTGGCTCTTGTGCCGTAATAAATATTCCAAAATCATGAATTCTTTCTTTGTAAGGCGAATTTCTTTATCTCCGATAAAAACCTGTTCTTTATCAAGATCAAGTTTTATTTCGCGGTATGAAAATAAATTCTCCTTATTTTTAGACGATCGCCGCATGAGAGCCCGTACTCTTGCCAGAAGTTCCAGAAACTCAAATGGTTTGGTAATATAATCATCAGCGCCATAATTCAGGCCATCAATAATATTTCCAAGCTGTTTTTTTGCAGTAAGCATTATGATAGAGGTTTCATTTTTTTCCTGCCTTAATTTTCTGCACAGTTCTTCACCTTGCATATCGGGAAGCATCAAATCCAGAATAATTACATCATAATTAAAATCATTTACCAGCTTGTAACCTTCTTCTCCGGTATATGCAACATCAACAGAGAATCTGTGCTGCTCAAGCCCGTATTTCAGATTATCTGCAATTAATTTTTCATCTTCTATTATAAGTAGCTTCATTATTATAAAAATTTAATTTTGTAATTATTTAATATTAGTAAACAATAAATAAGTAAAAACTGCAAAATTCTACTCATATCTTAACGATTCAATAGGGTTCAACCTTGCCGCCCTCATTGCAGGGAAGATGCCAAAAATTAAACCTATCGCTGTCGAAAATGAAAGAGCAAGTATTATAGGTGTTGCAGTAATCAAAGGACTCAGGCCGCTGAATGTTTTCACCAGCCAGGATATCAGGTATGCAAACCCTATTCCAAGCAGGCCGCCTAACAGGCTTAATATTATACTTTCAGTTAAGAACTGCATAAGAATATCCCTGTTTTTTGCACCAAGGGATTTTCTGATTCCGATTTCGCGAGTCCTTTCTGTAACAGATACAAACATGATATTCATAATGCCAATGCCACCGACCAGCAGTGAAATTGCAGCAATACCGCCAAGAGTTATTGAAAGGATCTGGAGCACTGAACTTGCAGTCTCAAGAAATTGTGTCGGGCTGCTCACGGAAAAATCATTGTTTTCTCCCGGCATGATTCGGTGCTGTATCCTTAAGATACTTTTTACTTCTGCGGTTGATTCGTCAAGCTGATTTTCATTTTTCAGTTTTGCTATGATACTGTCAACTGTGTCTGTACCATACAACTTATTCTGGGCTGTCGTGATTGGTATATATATTGAATTATCAGGGTCTGAACCAAAACCCGCGGTCCCGATTGTTTGAAGCAGTCCTGAAATAACGAAGTTTTTACCGTTTATCTTAATGATTTCCCCGACCGGATTTATCTTTCCGAAATAATCTTCTGCTACTGTATTTCCGATTACAGCAACATTTGACAGGTTTGAAACATCACTTTCGGTAATAAAATTCCCCTCAGCCATTTTATAGCCTTGTACTGTTAAAAAATCCTGGGTTGTGCCGGTTACGCTTACCTGCCCGCTCCAGCTCATGTAAGAAATCGTGGAATTCCTGCCATACAATACAGGCACAACTTCATTTAAAAGTGTGGCTTTAGCCTGGAGCGCTATGGCATCCTCAAGATGTAATTCTCCCTCATCGATTGTCTCAGTATTGGCATCCTCAAGATGTCTCATAGGTCCGCCCTCACCACGTGGTTCTGCCCTTCCGGGGGAAATTGTAATTACGTTTGTCCCCATGCTTTGAAGATTCTGAGTTATTAATGCTTCCGCACCTGCTCCAATTGAAATTACAGCCACCACTGAACCTACCCCGATTATGATTCCCAGCATTGTCAAGAATGCTCTTAGCTTATTTGAATTTAATGATTTAAAAGCAACCTTTAAATTTTCAAATATCCTTTTCATAATTTTTATTCTCCTCTAATTTACTTATCCTGTCTTCCAAAGTCGGCATATTTTTTAAGGTGTCTTTTGCAGAGATCGGTTTCTTTATTTTCTCTTCACCGGTAATAATACCGTCCCTCAAATACAAAATCCTGTCTGTATGTCTTGCAATGTCCAATTCATGAGTCACGAGAAATATTGTACTGCCCCGCAGGTTAAGGTCCTCGAATATTGCCATTATCTCTTCTCCTGTTCTGGAATCAAGGTTTCCTGTTGGTTCATCTGCAAGTATTATTGACGGACTGTTTATTAAAGCCCTTGCGATTGCAACTCTCTGCCTTTCGCCGCCTGACATCTGGCTTGGCCTGTGTTTCTCACGGCCCTTCAGTCCTACCGATATGATGACATCCATTATCATTTCTCTTCTGGGTTTCGGCAGCCTTCCTTTTGAATAAATCAGGGGAAGTTCAATATTATCTATGGCACTATACCTTGACAAGAGATTGAAGGTCTGAAATACAAACCCTACCTTTTTGTTCCTGATTTCAGCAAGCCTGTTATCATTCAATTTACTTATATCCTGGCTGTCAAGTGTATAAGTGCCTTTAGTCGGGGTATCAAGGCAGCCAATAATATTCATAAGGGTTGATTTTCCTGAACCTGAAGGTCCCATGATTGCAACATATTCGCCTTTTGTAACATTTAGATTAATCCCATTTAAAGCATTCACTTTAAAGTTTTCAATCTTATATACTTTTGAAATATTTTTAATTTCTATGACTTTTTCTTCCATTTTCAAATATCACCCCTATTGTGTTACCTTCGAAGTTACAATAATATCTCCTTGACTAATTCCGGACTTTATCTCTATATTTACATAATCATTTATACCTTTAGTAACTTCGATTTTTTCAATTGATTGATCCTGTGCGCCTTTGTTTGCCTTTCCTGTCTGTGCAGTTTTTAAAACATCAACATAACTTTTACCATTTTCCTTATATACAGACTGAATGGGTACATAAAGTACATTTTCCGCTTTTGCAACAATTATAGATATATTGGCAGAAAGTCCGTAAAAAAGTTCAACATCAGCTACGTCCTGAAAACTTATTAACACCTCATAAGAAACTATACCATTTGTGGTTGTAGAAACCGGATTAATTTTTTCCAGTGTTCCATTCAGTTCAACATCCGAATATGCATCCAGTGAAATGACCACTTCATTTCCAACCTTAACCTTAGGCATATCATTTTCACTTATTGTTGCTTTTATAATAAATTCATTGCTTATTATCGAAATGCCGTTTCCGCTCTGGCTGACCTGTTCACCTATTTTATACCCTGTAGAACTGATAATACCGTCATAAGGTGCTAAGATTTTGTAATCATTGAGATCTTGTTTTGCATCACAATATCCTGCTTGGAATTTTCCACGCTTCTTTCAGCCTGTTTTATCTTTAATTCTGCATCGCTTATATTTACCTGAGTAAGCTTAATCTGGGCTTGCGCAGATTGCAGTGATGAGAGATTATTCCAATACGTTGAGGATTGCTCAAGTTGTGATTTTTCATAATTTGTTTCAGCCTGAGATGTTGATGCTTCACCTGATGCTTTTGTAGATTCGAGCTTATTTTGTGCCTCATCTATTGGATCTGTAGATGAAGCATTCTTAATAGCTTCAGAAGTAGCTTTTTCAAGAGCTGCTGCTGCACTTTCATAAGCTAAATCAGCGCTGATATTTGCATTTTCAAGTGATGCAAAAGCGCTTTTTATGTTTTCTTCAGATTTCTGTGTATTCAAATCTGCGAGCTGGATAGCAATATGATTGGCATCAAGTGCTTTTTGATAATTTATTTTTGCTGTTGTAAGAGAACTTTTAGAGGTAGATAGGCTGTCTTCTGCAGTCTGGAGGCTATCTTCAAGGTCGTTTATTTTAGCCACACCATCAGAATTATCAAGCTCAGTCAACACTTCACCTTTTTTAAATGTATCTCCCTGCTCCAGAGCTGAAATGACTTTTCCTGCAACCTCAAAAGTGTAGGTATTGGTATTTTTTACATCAACAGCACCGGTTGTGGTCGCTTCCTGCAGAATATTGCCTCTCACAACTGTATAGGTCTGCATCCCCTGGTTCTGTGCGGAACTCTGATTGTTATTGGTGGAAAAAGGTCCCATCCCCGTACATGCTGTCAAAACAATCAGAGCTGCCAAAGAAAGAACTGCAGGCAACACTTTGAAAATTGTTTTTAGAACTTTTCTTTTTGAGTTCATATTTATCCCCTTCACGTTTTTTTATAATTACTCACTCATCTTTATGATAGCAATTATATAGGAAGAAAATGAAGAAATTCTGGAGATTTATACTTATATAACTTTTTTTAAGACATTTAGAAGGATTATAATTAAATATTAATGAAGCATAAATTATTCTACAAACAAAACAAACCCCTTGAGATATTCGCCTTTGGGGTTAAATAAACTGAAAGGATGAGTAGGAAAGGTAATAGGCTTTGCAAACAATCACTTATGTATTCATTTTTTATATCTGCAATCACTAAAAATACTTAAAAAATGCATGTCAAAAGAACTAAAATGTATTATAAGAAATTTTGTTTTTAATAATGCTAAATACCTGTAAATATTAATTCTATTTTGTATAATTTTGTTATATTTTGTTTTATAATGAAATCCAAAAAATGAAAAATAAAGTACTTACCAGTAAAGAAATTATTAGTATTCTCAATGAGAAAAAAAATATTTTAGAGAGATATACTGTAAAAAAGATTGGTTTATTTGGTTCTTTTGCTAAAGATAAACAGAATAAGAATAGTGATATAGATTTAATTGTAGAATTTGGAAACCCTGATCTAGATAATTTTATGAATCTAGTTGATTACCTTGAAAATTTATTCGGAAGAAAGGTTGAAGTATTAACTCCTATTGGTGTGGACACAATAAGAATTAAAGAAGTAGCAGAAGACATTAAAAGGAGTGTGATATATGTCTGAAAGAGGCGATAAGGAATTTGTCAATGATATCAAAGAAGCAGCTGGATAAAATTCTAGGAGGTAAAAATAAATGGACAAAATATATAATGAAATCCTTGATTACATAAAAAAACTGGAAATAATAGATACTCATGAGCACCTTCCATCCTTTGAAGCTGATAGGGAAAGTGATACTGATGTATTGAAAGAATATCTTACACATTATTTTAGTTGCGATTTGATCTCTGCAGGTTTTTCAAAAAGTGATTATAAAAAAATAATTGAAAGCAAATTACCGATTATAGAAAAATGGAAATTGACAGAACCATACTGGGAAGTCTCAAAATATACTGGTTATGGAAGATCATTGGAGATTGCTGCAAAAGAAATTTATGGAATAGATGGAATATCAAAATCAACCATAGAAGAATTAAATAATAAATTTTTAGAGACGCTTACTGAAGGACATTTTAAAAAGATACTTAAGGATAAGTCAAGGATAAAAATAAGTTTATTAGACGTAAATATATTTGATAAAGAATATAATATCTTAAATGAGAGGAGCATATATTGCGATCAAAACTTTTTTAGAGCTATATATAATATTGGAAATATCGTCTGTCCTTTAACCTGGGATTTTATTGTTAAGATGGAAAATGATTCAGGTATAAGAATAGCATCTTTTAATGATTATCTTGAAGCAACTGAATCAATTATTACCAAAGCCTATAAACTGGGAGCAGTAGGCCTAAAGAGCGCCCTGGCATATAAACGAGCCCTAGAATATAAAAGGGTAGAAAAATCTGATGCAGAAAAAGAATTTAACAACATATTTAAAACCAAACATTTTCCTGAATGGCATGAAAGGCCAATCTATTTGGGTAAAAATTTCCAGGATTACATGATGCACTATATTCTAAATATTGCTAATAAAAAGAGTTTAATAATACAAATCCATACAGGTCTGCAGGAAGGCAATGGCAATATAATTACAAATAGTAATCCAACACTTCTAACAAACTTGTTTTTAGAATATCCTGATGTAAGCTTTGATCTTTTCCATATTGGGTATCCATATCAAAATGAAATAACTGTACTGGCTAAAAATTTTCCTAATGTATATATTGATATGTGCTGGGCTCATATAATATCTCCCAATGCCTCTGTAAATGCATTACTTGAATGGATTGATACAGTGCCTCTAAATAAAATAAGTGCATTTGGTGGGGATTACGCATTTATAGATGGAGTGTTTGGACATCAGTATCTTGCCAGGGAAAACATTGCTAAAGCATTGTCAAAGAAGGTTTCTGAAAAATTGTTTGATATAGATAAAGCAAAAGAAATAGGTAAGATGTTTTTTTATGATAATCCCATAAAACTATTTAGATTGAATGGTAAAATATAATCTATTTATAATAAATTAGTATAAAAAAATAACAATTATTTTGATAATTTATCTTATTACAACTTTAAATACATCTTCTAAGTATTTCTAGTTTATAACTCGGCTTCTGGCACAATTACTCAGACTATATTGACGATATTTTAACCTTAATGTATGACAGATTTTGCAGCATCTTTTTCAGTTTGTAAGTAGTTTAAGAAATAATCGATGTACTGGTTCATAATAGGGTAGAGCCTAATAGTATTTTATAGTGTTATCAAGTATTTTGTTGGTATAATTATAATCAAATCATTTATTAAGTTTAAACAGGAGAAAGGTTAAAATGAAGTATTCAAATCTTGGAAGAAC
>JAHILC010000199.1 GCA_018897225.1 Actinomycetota bacterium | reverse complement strand
GTGCTGGTCCGGATTTTATAAATAAACATCCGTCATGCTTTTTTATAGCCTGCTGTGTCAAAAAGAAAAACCTTGAAGCCTGTGGGCAATGTCTGGAATTTCCATGTCCCAAATTTAGAAGAAATGAAGATTACCAGCAACTGAAAGAATCTTCTTCCTATCCATCATATAAAAAAGTCATTCCGAATTTAAATTTTATAAAAGAATATGGAATTGAAAAGTTCATAAAACAACAGAAAAAAAGAATTGAATTGCTTCAGATGATGATAGATCATTTTAATGATGGAAGGTCAAGAAGTTTCTTCTGCAAAGCTGCATGCCTGCTTGACTTAAAAGATTTAAAAAATTCATTAGATAAGGCAAACAGGAAAGTAAAAGCAGATAATATCGACAATATTAAAATCAAAGCAAAGAATCTTAAAAATATCCTTAATAAATATTTTTCAAGCCATTTATAATTATTTGTTATGGAAGTTTTTAAATTAAAAAAAGAGACTTAATAGAAGTAGTAATTGGTGTAGTTTCTAATACCTTGAAAGTAAGAAAAATAAATGAAAAAACCGCAAACAAATAAAATTAAATTGATAAGCTATAGCAATTTAGCATGGACTGAGCCAATTGTTGGCCCTCCAGATGAATATGCAGAGGATACAGAGCTATTTACCAAGATAATAAAAGAACACTCCATAATCAAACCCAAAACACTTCTTCATCTCGGGTGTGGTGCTGGTGGTAATTATTATACCTTCAAGAAATATTTTAAGGTAACAGGAATAGATATCAGTAAGGATATGCTTAAAATGGCAAAAAAGATAAATCCTGAGGTTATTTATCATAATGATGATATGCGCTGCTTAAAACTTGATAAAGCATTCGATGCAGTTGCCATACCTGATTCTATAGGGTATATGGTTACAAAAAAAGACTTAAAAAGAGCAATATCATCAGCATATAATCATTTAAAACCGGGAGGGGTGCTTCTAATTGTAGCTCATATAAAGGAAGAGTTTAAAGAAAATAATTTTTTATATACCGGTTCAAATGAAGATGTAGAAATTACAGTTTTTGAAAATAATTATATTGCCGACCCTTCAAGTGCAACCTATGAGGCAACAATCATTTATTTGATTCGTAAGAAAGGTAAATTAAAAATTTATTCAGATCGCCATATAATAGGTCTTTTTAAATTAGAAGTATGGCTTGATATTTTTAAGGAATTTGAGTTTGTAGTAAAAAAGATTAAGATTGAGCATTCATATGATCGTTTTATTTTAGGAGAGGGTAAATATCCTCTTATAATATTTGCCTGCACCAAACAATCCGGTTTTTAATTAGCATTTCCAGCTGATGATTTTATCACAGGTAAAGCACTTGTTGCTGTGAACAGATATTAAGTTGCCACATTTTTTACATCTGTATTTTTTTTCCTGATTTTCAATAAAATAATTTATTCCTTTGCTTTTGATTTCATTGAGATTGTCAATCATGCTCATACCAAATCTTTCCCTGTATCTTTTATCCAATACGGTTAAAATCTCACATGGGTAATAGTTGCATTCAAAACAAAATTCAATTTCACCTTTTAGTAATTTTAAGTCATCTATACATCTCTTTTTTAAAAATGCACATTGCTTATTTCTTGCCCTGCATCCAATACAATTTGGAAATCCTTTGCCACTGATATTATTTTTATATGCAAGATAGTTACTGCATATACCACAGTTCATTCCGCAGGGTGCAATTAATTCTTTACTTAAATTTGTCATTTTTGTTTAAATTTAAATTATTTTCTTTATTTTAAATGAATATTTTAAGTCTTTAAACAGATTTCTATTTTTATTTCCAATTTCTTTTCTATTAAATGGTTCAAAATTTCATTACTCAATGCATCCAAAAATAGTGAGTGGCACGGTAGGGTAAATAATTATTAAAAACTCAGTTCTGGTATAAAAATAATCTTATCTGAGCTTGCAATTCTGGTTCTAACTTCGTACGCTATGCCCAGCCATTTCAGACACATTTGTCAAAGGTATCTAAACAATATTATATGTAATTTATGCTATAATATAATAATACTTGGCGGGATAGTTCATTATTATATAACTCAGGTATATTAAAGCTTAGGTAATTTTATGTCTAATAATTTTTAAAAGTAAGACATAAATTGGCATACCAATTGTTCTATGGTATACACTATATTAAAAGGGGATTAAAGATGACAACTGCAACAGTAAGTGCAAAGGGACAAATTGTAATACCTTCAAAAATACGCCGAAAATATAATATCAAAAAAGGAGTAAAACTATACATTGAGGAAAGAGATGGGGAACTGGTACTTAAAGCTGTAACACCTGAGTATATTAAGAAAATTTCCGGACTACTTAACACCAAAGGAAAATTATCAAAGCTTTTACTTAAAGAGCGTTTAGAAGACAGCAAAAGAGAGATATAGGCTATGAAAAGAATTCTGGATTCGCACGCACTTATGCTTTTTTTAGAAAAAGAACCTGGTTTTGAAAAGATTGAATCTTTTTTTATTGATGCAACTCAAAAAGACAACAACCTGCTAATGACAACAGTAAATTATGGAGAAGTTTATTATATTGTTTTAAGGGAATGCGGGCAGGAAAAATTAAACGAAATCGAAAAAATAATAGATACCCTGCCAATTGATATTATCGATATAGATAAAAATCTTGCAAGACAGGCAGCCCGCTTTAAAGCCAGTAAAAAAATATCCTATGCCGATTGTTTTGCTGCAGCACTTGCAAAAATCAACAAGGGCGAAGTTATTACCGGGGATGAGGAGTTTAGAGTTTTGGAGGAAGAAGTTAAGATTTTGTGGGTATGATTACCTGTTTCAATTTGAGTTCCGAAAGAAAATGGAATTTTTAAAGCAGATGCCGGGCGCAAGTCAGCCTATGATAAGCAACTAAAGATTTATAAAAAGTACCGGGGAAAATCAGCGGTGTAAAAGTATCTGAAAGCATATACCTGAAAACATATTGACTTCATACTCACATTATTATATCATACTTATGGTGATTAAGTATGATATTAATAAATTCTGTAAGAGTTGGTAAAAAGGGCCAGATAGTCATACCTGAGTATATTCGTAAAAGTTTAAATCTTGATGAGAATTCAATTCTTTCAATCTATCTTGATTCGGCGGAAGAAAAAGTTATATTACTGCCAGCAAATAAGATAGGCTCACTAACACGAGGTATGCTAAAAGGTATATGGGGCAATACTAAAAAAGAGATAGATAATTATATTAAAAGGCAGAGAGATACTTGGAACAGAAACTACTAGAATTAATTGAGAATATTAATCCGGAAAATACTATCCTGGCTGATACTCCTTTTTTAATATATCATCTTGAAGATATAAGGCCATACTCGGATGTTACTTCAGAAATCATGGATTCGGTTGGTGAAAAAAATTCAAGAATTTTTTTAAGCCTGATAAGTTATACGGAAATACTTGTAGGGATTTTAAATCAAAAAAAACTGGAAGCAGAAAAAACTTTTAAAGATTTTATCAAAAGTAATCCATCACTTGAAATATTGGATTTTAATTATGAAATATCTGAAACAGCAGCAGGTATCCGTTCTGAAAATAATCTGAGACTTGCAGATTCAATAATTGTTGCAGCAGCCATTAAAGCTGGAGTAAAATTTTTAATAACAAACGATGCAGGGTTTTTTAAAGTAAAGAATAAAGATATTAAAATAATAATGCTTGATGATTTGATAAAAAAATAATTAGTTCTTGCTGAATAATTGACTAAAACTTAAAAATTTAAAAAAATTCGTGCTTAATAAGCGACAAATTTAAAAAAATGCTGGATTATTCACTATAATATCTGGAAAGATCTCTATAATAGTTTTCATGGCTCCCTATCATAATCAGATTTAGTATATTTGATTTGAGTTCATAAGCTAACAGGAAAAGCTGTTTTTCAATACGGAATTTATAAACACTCACTCCTTTTAAAGAACCTGCTTTTTCCTGCCCAACCCCAGGATTTTCAGCTATTTTCCTGATCTCTCTATCAAGTATCTTTACCTGATTCTTATGAAGCTTTTTCTTTTGTTTTGCAAACAAGGGTGATTGGATTATCTTGATTTTTCACCTTCTCCAAAAATATAAGGTGTTCCAAGGCCTTCTTTTAACTGTTGTCTTCCCAGTAAAATGTCTTTGATTACAAGAAAAGATAAGTCAGGATTCTCCTCTGCAATCTTACCAATAAATGCCCAGTATTCAACCTGGCCCGCCATAGACCTTCGTGTTATTTTTGCCATAAGCTTTGCTTCTTCTGCAATATCTTTTGAAATTTTTATTGCTGTGCTCATAATGAATAACATCTCCTAATATATGCCTATTATTATATCCCTATTATTGTATTTAGTAGCATAATAACATATATTGCTACTAAATAAAACCATAATTATCTCAGTTAAATATATAGTTTGTTAAAAGAAGGATTTTGTTGAAGAACCGCAATACAACAATTGAAATAAATTTTGGGATTCCAGCTGTTAAAAGATTTGGAGTATTTAAAGATTACTCAGGTGATTATATGGTATAATCTCTAAAAGTTCATATTAAAATAAAAATTCTATTTTTAAATAATATGGCACAAATAGACAGGACATTAATGAAAATATTGGTGAACTGGTCCTGCTTCTTATTTATGTCATTCATCATTTTTATAACAAGGTCAGCTTCATCAAACTACGCATACCATGGATTAACTGGCGGATAAGGACTTTATGCAAATAAAACTCTTAATAAAACTTAAATATATTTTTTTACTCCCTGCTACTCGAAATCCGGATTCTTTTAAGCTTTTAGTAAATTCTGGCCACTCGAATCTGGATTCTTTGGGGTGATAAATCTTTAAATAACGTTCTGACCTGTCCAAAGTAACTTTATCTGGTTCTTCAACTGAAAAAACACCACCAGGTTTAAGTACTCTATTTATTTCTTTAATTGCCCTGCGCCATTCAGGGATGTGATGAAGAACACAAAATATAAACACCGCATCAAAACTTTCGGAAGGAAGTTTTATATCAGTAACATCCCCGACAAATATATTCATGGGCAGTCTTCTCTGTTTTGCAAGTTCCACCTCTTCTTGCATAATATCAAATGCAAAAAGTTCTCTAGGTTTAAACTCTTTAATAATAAGCTCAGAACTATAACCAGGTCCACAACCGGCATCCAATATAACTTTATCGGTTAAATCAATACTATTCTTTTTAAGAAGCTTTTTAAAAATTTTGAATTCATAATACTTTAGAAAAAATTGCCTGATTGGACTGCTCATAAATCTTGATTCTCTTTTATCCATATTCATTTCCAATGTATTGATTATTGCAATCAACCTGGTTTACAAAACCCACCAAAAATAATGAGCTTTGAAGGAAGCCTTTCTTCTTCCTAATAAATGGTTACTAAACATTTATGCCCCTCAAGACCAGTT
>JAHILC010000198.1 GCA_018897225.1 Actinomycetota bacterium | reverse complement strand
AGCATGTCAATGCTTGATTTTAAGTGGGTGATAAATGTTAGTCTGTCCTTTCCGCTAAACTCGATGGCAGCAAGCGCTACGCCGTATCCGGCTGTAACTCCAATGGCGGGAGCTCCTCTTACAACCATGTCTTTGATAGCGCTGCCAACATCCTTAGATGTTTTGCAGTTTACATATATTTCCTTAAATGGCAGCTCTCTCTGGTCAATAAGCTTTAAAGTTTTCTTATTCCAAGTGAGCGTCCTGACATTGCTGCCGCCACTTTTTCTTAAGTCCCCATCTCCCATGAGTTTAAATATTCCTCCTGCTCCGGTGTCAATTTATCAATTGTTATGCCCATGCTCTTTAACTTCAACTCGGCTATTTTTTTGTCAATTTCTTCCGGCACTGTATATACTTTTTTTTCAAGCTTTTTACTGTTTTCAAATATATATTTAGCGCTCAATGCCTGATTTGCAAAGCTCATATCCATAACACTTGCAGGGTGGCCTTCTGCAGCGCCCAGGTTCACAAGCCTGCCTTCAGCAAGCACGTTAACTCTTTTCCCATCCTTCATCTCATACTGCTCAACAAAGGGCCTTACCTTTTTTACGCTTTTGCAGTTTTTCTTAAGGTAATTCAGGTCAATCTCTGCATCGAAATGCCCTGAATTTGCAACAATTGCATTATCCTTGCATTGCTTCAAGATATCTTCACCAATTACATTTAAATTTCCTGTAACTGAAAGAAAAATATCACCAATCCTTGCAGCTTCAGTTGCATGCATCACGTCAAATCCATCCATTTTAGCTTCAATGGCTTTGAAGGGATCAACTTCAAGAACAATAACGCTTGCACCCATGCCTCTTGCCCTCATAGCGACACCCTTGCCACACCATCCATAACCAATCACAACAAATTTTTTGCCCGACAGCAGGGTATTTGTTGCTCTCATTATTCCATCAATCGTGCTCTGTCCAGTGCCATATCTGTTATCAAAAAAGTGTTTTGTCTTTGCTTCATTTACAGCAATTATCGGATACTGGAGCACTCCCTTTTTTTCCATTATTTTAAGTCTTACCACTCCTGTTGTTGTTTCTTCAGTACCGCCAATAATCTTGCCAATGAGCTCTTTCCTGCTGGAATGGACCGTAGAAATCAAATCAGCCCCATCATCCATTGAAACCTGTGGTTTGTTATCAAGAACACTATTTATATGCTTGTAGTAGGTCTCGCTATCCTCGCCCTTTATGGCAAAAACTGAGATGCCGTAATCTTTAACAAGTGACGCAGCAACATCATCCTGGGTGCTTAAAGGATTTGACGCACACAAGAATACATCAGCGCCTCCGCTTTTTAAAGCAACCATGAGATTTGCGGTTTCAGAAGTTACGTGAAGACAGGCCCCGACAGCTCTTCCTTTAAACGGCTTGGTCCTGGAAAAATCATTCCTGATGCCTTCAAGCACGAGCATGTCTTCCCCTGCCCACTCAATCTTATTTGCGCCTTCTTTTGCAAGGCCAATATCTTTTACATCATAATCCATTAAGAGTCTCCTTCCTATTTTTTATCAAGTTTTGCAAGCTCTGCTTTTAAAACTAATATCTTGTTTACCGGTGTTGGATCTGTTCCATTTAATAGCGCCAGATAGACGCTGGCAATATCTCCCAGGTACATGAGAGACATGGCTTTTGCGAGTTTGCTTTTCCCTTCAACAGGTATTTCTATTATTTTATTTAAATTATCTTTTATTATTTTAACTGTAGTATCTATCCTGACCTTAATTCTTGCAGTTGCAGCACTGTCTTTAAAAACTATAAGAATAAAATTTGATGTCAGTTCCTTAAGGTTTTCCCATCCAACCGTTTCATTATGGTTAAGCTCAGGAAATTCTGACCAAAAGCTTGGAAATTTGGAATTTTCGTTTAATTCACATTTCCACCTATATGCTACTGCGGAAAGGATTCCACTTGTGCCATAAATTACGGGCAACTTATTGCCTATTTCAAGAGCAATTTGCTTTGCATAATTATCTTTCGCCTTTACTTCTCTTCTGTACCGGGAAGCTTTATTCTTAATTAAGTCCAGAGCTTCTTTAACATCACCGGCATTGATATTTATAATCCCCATTCTGCCAAGCACAAGATAAGTTGAAAAGAATAAATATCCAGATGCGCCCCTGGGTTGAAATCCTGAAGGTACTTTTATCACAGCTTGGTTATTTTCCTGTGCAATTTTTTCCATTTCACCGCCGGCAGTCACGCATAAAAGAGTGCAGCCTCTCTCCTGCGCCTGTCTGGCGGCAATTATTGTTTCTTCTGTGTTGCCGGAATAACTTACCGGGATAACCAGCCACCCATTTTTAACAAATCCCGGCAAATCATAGCTTTTCACAATTTCAACAGGAATATCAATTTCATCTTTTACGAGGCTTTTTATGATATCTCCCACAAAGCCGGAGCCACCCATACCAAGAATAGCAAGACCAGAGAATTTTTTTAATTTTATCTGGCCGAATTCAACACTTTCCGCAATTTTTTTGGAGCTCTCCAACTGCCGGTAAAAGTTTTCTTCAACCTCCAGCATTCCCTGCTTATCAAGTTTTTTAATCTTATCCAGATCATCCAGTATGTTCATTCATATCCCTTTCAATAATCTTTTTACCTAATTTATGAAGATAATCCAGCCTTTGGCTTGAACTGCTTTCAACATAAACTCTGGTAACTGCTTCGGTGCCAGATACTCTTATCATAAGCCAGCTTCCATCATCCAAAAAATATTTGTAGCCGTCAACAGTAACAGGTTCCCCGGCGCCCTCATTTTTTAAAAGCTCCGGGGTCCCGGTTGAAAGCAATTTATTTAATTTCTCTTTTTTATAAGGGTCAGTCCCGTAGTCCTGCCTTCTGTAAACAAAATATCCAAATTCATTGTAAATATCCCCAAGAATCTCATTGATAGTTTTATGCTGCCTGCAAAGAACTTCAAGAAGGATAAGACCCATCAACATTCCATCTCTTTCAGGTATGTAGCCGCTTGCCCATAGTCCACCGCTCTCTTCACCACCCATTATTACTCCGCCAGATAAAATTTCCTTGATGATATATTTAAATCCTACAGGCGTAGTTATAAGTTCAAGGTCATATTTTGCGCATATCCTATCAATTATTGAGGAAGTGGTAAATGTCTTTACAACTTTGCCATAAAGCTTCTTATACTTGACAAGGTAATTCAAAACAATGGCAAAAATATGATGAGAGCTGATAAAATTGCCTTCCTCACCAATCGCGCCTATCCTATCCCCATCACCGTCAAGGCAAATTGCCAGTTTGCAGTGTTTTTCTTTTAATGCTGAAATAGCTTCATTTAAATTATCTCCTATTGGTTCAGGGTTAATCCCGCCAAAAGATGTGTTTATATTTGAATGGATTTCATACACTTCTGAGGGATTTAGTGACTGTAAAATATCCTTATAAGTAGTTTGTCCTGCTCCATACATTGGATCAATAAGCAATGGAAATTTAAAACCTTTTATGATATCTACATCTACCAGGCTTAAAATATATTTCTTGTAATCCGGCGCTAAATCCAGTTTGCTTATATCTTTATAAGCATGGCCGCTGTTTTTTCCCACGCTGTTTAAAGCATTTACCTTTTTTTCAATTTCTGACACTATATCAGGAGTTGCAGAGCCTCCATAAGGGCCTTTTATTTTGTAGCCATTATAATAGTAAGGATTATGGCTTGCTGTAATCATGATACCAAGGTCGGCGTTGTTTTTAACAACAGCATAAGAAAGCATCGGCGCAGTTACATAACTGCTGGAAATCCGGGTAGAAATTCCATTTTCGGCAAAAATTCTTGCAGCTGTTTCTGCAAACTTATTTGACAGGAAACGGGTGTCATATCCTACGATTACTTCGCCGGGGCAATTTTTAGTCTTATTTTTCTCATTCAGGTATTCACTTATCCCACTGGAGATGATTTTTACTTTTTCCTCAACAAAATCAAATCCAATTATGCCTCTCCAGCCATCTGTTCCAAATTTAATTTCTTCTTTCATTTTTATAACCATTCCTTTCAAGGCACAAAATAATAATGAAAAGTATTTCTTTCAGACTTTCAACTCATTATAATCATGCTCAACCATAAGCTTTACAAGACCTTCAAAATTAACCTGTGGTTTCCATCCAAGTTTATCCCTTGCCTTTGTAGAATCGCCAATTAAAAGGTCAACTTCTGCAGGGCGGAGCAGTTTTTCATCCATTTTTACATATTTCTCCCAGTCAAGGTCAAGACACGAAAATGAAGCTTGGACCCATTCCTTAACACTGTGAGACTCCCCGGTGCTGATTACATAATCATCAGGAGTGCCCTGCTGCAGCATAAGCCACATCGCCTCTACGTAATCTTTTGCATATCCCCAATCTCTTTTAGCATCCAGATTGCCAAGATAAAGGCTTTCGGCAAGCCTTAGTTTTATTTTTGCAACAGCATTTGTAACTTTTTTCGTTACAAATTCAAGCCCTCTTCTTGGTGACTCATGGTTGAAAAGTATACCGCTTGCTGCAAAGATGCCATAACTTTCCCTGTAGTTTACAGTAATATAATGCCCGTAAACCTTTGCAACACCATAAGGACTCCTTGGATGAAAAGGCGTATTTTCATTTTGAGGATTTTGCCTTACTTTGCCAAACATTTCAGAACTGGATGCCTGGTAAAACTTGATATTCTTATTTACTAGCCTGATAGCCTCTAGCATTCTTGTAACACCTATAGCAGTAAACTCTCCTGTCAGCACAGGCTGGCTCCATGATGTCGGTACAAAAGACATAGCTGCAAGATTATATACCTCATCGGGATCAGCCTGTCTTATTGCGTTGATAATAGAAAGCTGGTCAAGCAAATCTGCCTGAACAAATTTAACCCTGTTCCTTATATGTTCAATCCTATCCAATTTTTCAACAGATGATCTCCTGACCATTCCGTAAACCTCGTATCCCTTTTCAAGTAATAGGTCTGCCAGGTAAGAACCATCCTGGCCTGTAATTCCTGTTATTAAAGCTCTCAAAACCGCACACCTCCTAAAAAGTTATTTGCTCTTCGGCAATAAGCGAATCGACATTGATCTTTATACCATTTTTAAGAATATTGTTATGCTCAATTGTTGTGTTATCCCCTATTATTGACATGTCCTCAATTTTAACATTATCTCCAACTTTTACATTTTTGGACAAAATTGAATTTCTTATAATGCAATTCTTGCCAATATGGCAGCCATCAAAAATTATGCTTTCCGAAATACTGCTCCCCCCGGAAATTATACAATTATTTCCTATTACTGTAAGTGGCAAAATCCTTGAATCTTTTTCCAGAACTGTCTTTTCACCAATAACAATGGGTCCCATTGCAAGATTTTCCTTGCTGAACTTAGCCCCTTCTCCAACATAGATATTTGGCAAAACTTTCTTATAAGGGAACTTAAAGTTCATTTTTCTGTCAAGTATATCTATGTGAGCAGTAAGATATTTTTCAGGTGTTCCAACATCCAGCCAATATGCATTTGAAACAAAGCCATATATTTTGTAGCCTAACTTTAAAGCTTTCGGGAAAAGCCCTCTTTCAAATGAGTAGTTTTCGTTTGGTGGCACATGGCCCAGCAAGTGCGGTTCAATTATATATGTGCCTGCATTTATAAGATTTGTATTAATTTCATCAAAACTTGGCTTTTCCAGAAATTCTTTAACCTTGCTATCCTTGTCAATTGGAACAAGCCCATAGGCTGTGGGGTCTTCTACCGGTGTAAGCGCTATGCTTATATCTGCTTTTTTTGCTTTGTGAAAAGCTATCATATTTTTAAGGTTTAAAGAGGTTAAAATATCACCGTTAAAAACCATGAAAGCTTTGTTATCCAGATATTTCTCAACATTTTTGACTGCCCCGCAGGTACCAAGTGGTTCTGCCTCTGTAATGTATGTTAGCTTAACATCTATCTTGCCTCCATCTCCAAAATAATCCTTAAAAACATCCGGAAGAAAGCAGGTCGATAGAATTATTTCTTTTAACCCATAACCTTTGAGCCATAAAATAAAATTTTCCATAAAAGGCTTATTGATGAGCGGCAGCATTGGTTTAGGATTTAAATATGTCAGGGGGCGCATTCTTGTCCCCTTACCTCCTGCAAGTATAACTGCTTTCAATTCTTAGCTCCTTTCTCTCCACCAGTTCAGAGTATCTAATAATGATTGGCGAATATTATATTCAGGTTTCCAACCTGTGTGTGCTATAAGTTTGGCATTATTGCCAAATATTGTTTCACGATCAATTGGACGAAGCTTATTTTTATCCTGCCTGATTTCAATGTCCGGCATAACACTATAGGAAATCAATATTTCTAAAAGGTCAGAAATTTTATTTTTCTTGCCCGAACATACATTGTATACTTCGCCAAATTTACCCTTGTTTAAAATGCTTGTGTAAGCTCTCACAACATCTCTGACATCCAGAAAATCCCTGTATACGTTCAAGTTCCCAACAAAAACGATGGGATCCTTTCCCATTTTTTCTATTTCTGCAATTTGCTTTGCAAAATCAGATATGACAAACCTTTCAGACTGGCCGGGGCCTGTATGGTTAAATGATCTGGTAATAAAGACTGGCAGTTTAAAAACTCTTTGATAGGTAGTACAAAAAAAATCCAGTGCAGCTTTGCTTATCGCATATGGATTTAAAGGGTAAATTTTTTGGTCTTCTTTAATACCTTTTTCATCATAGTCTGACTCACCATATTCTTCGGCAGTACATGCTACGAGAATCTTGCAGCGGTCTCCGCAGTGATTTTTTACACTTTCTAAAATGTTTATTCCGCTAAATACATTCATCTCAAAGGTTTCTCTTGGATTTTCCCAGGAAAAATCAACAGAGCTTTGGGCTGCAAGATGAAATATCTGGTCAGGCTTGAAATCCTTAATTATGTTGTCAACTTTTTCTTCATCTTTTAAATCGGCTTTAATTATTCTTAATCTATCCTTGCCTGCAGTAAAACTGGCGACTTCAAAATTTTTAAAGTTTAAATCAACCCCCAGGATTTGGCCAGAATCATATTGAGAGACCCCATCGCAGCTTAACAGATGCCTTAGCAGGTGTTTTCCCACAAAGCCGGCAATGCCTGTTATTAGAATTTTCAAAAAACTCTCCTAAATCTAAAAACACAATCTGATTTTTATATTTTAATATAAATAATTTATTAAAAGAATAAAAAAGGTTATTTAAAAAAATTTTTAATGAAAGTTAATAAAATTCTCAAGCCAAGAACAACTACGAGCGGTGGAATTAACAATATTTTCCAGCTTTTCCTGTAATTTTTCCAGAAAAAATATAATATGCTCTTTTGCATCCTGACACTTGCGGCAACTTTGCCAACATTTGTGCTTCCTCCAACATGATGTAAAATTTCTGCATGTGGATAATAAAATACTTTCCAGTTCTTTTTCCACATTTGGAAGCAAAGATCGATATCTTCCACATACATAAAATAATTTTCATCCATAAATCCTGTGCGCAGGAGAGCTTGGCGCCTGACAAGCATGCATGAACCTGACACCCAGTCAACTTCAAAAGGCTTTTCCCTGCTTATATCTGCAAGCTTGTATTTTCTGGAAACAGGATTATCGGGAGCAATATTTACCAGTATTGAATGAAGGCCTGCATCTATGATTGATGGAAACTTCCGGCATGAATACTGTATTGAACCATCGCTGTTTATTATTTTAGGTCCGACTACTGCCGCTTCAGTTATTCTTTCTATAAAACCCAGCATTTCATCGAGGGAATTCTCATACACCTGGCAGTCGCTGTTAAGTAATAAAATAAAATCAGAGTCTGTTGATTTTATCGCCATGTTATTTGCTGCAGCAAACCCGACATTTGAGGTGTTGGTGATCAATTCAACTCCAGGGTACTTTTTTCTTACAAGTTCCTGTGAGCCATCTGATGAGTTATTATCAACAACAATTACCCCATAATTTTGCCCGCAAGGATATTTAAAAATTGAATCGAGACATTCTTCCAGCAGGTTAGAGCTATTATAACTAACTATTATTATGCTTAATTTGAGCGCCTTTTTATTTTCCATTGTTCCAATAATGTAAAATATCTATCAAAAAAAGTAAAATTACAACAAATATTTTTAAAAATTAATTTCTAATGTATAATGATTTTCTTAATTTGCAAACAATAAAAATAATAATTTGGCTATTTCATATGAATTAATGATGGATGAGCCTTTAGCTATGGTAAAAGAGGTTTTTGAAAATATAAAAGATATAACAATGCAGTTAAGCACAGAGCGGCCACATAATATGCAGCCGCCTATTAATTTAAAGATATTAAATTTATAAAAAATTATACCTTTTTAATACGTTCTGCAGCTTCTATCATTTTTCTGGCAATTCGAAGCTCCGTTTTTCTTCTGATCTCTTCGGTATAAACTCTTATTTCACCCACTAGCTTGTTATATCTAGTAATATATATTGTATCACCCAGATTTTTGGTAAGATACTCCGTAAGGTTTACCCTCAGGTCGTTTGTGTCTATTCTTTTAATTTCGTCATCCATTTATATCACCTCACAATATTGCATAAAAAGCCATTATAAAACATTTCTAATAAAATATTAATAAAAAAATAATATTTTTTTATGGCCTCTTAATTTTATTATTATTGTATCATATATAATTGAAAAAATCTATTATAAAAATATTAAAATTAAATTGCAAGTTAAATTCATGAAAAAGATAAATTTTTTATTTTTATTTTTGTAAAAATAATGATTATTTATTGGTTCAAAAATTAATAATGATCAGGTAGTCAGAATTACAAATGCATTAAGTTTTTCTGCAGAAAAGACCATAAATATAACCAGAAAGCTTCGCTAAATCTATATAAGTTAAAAGAAATGGAATAAAGAATATGGCAATTGTTTTACTTAAAATTTTCTTTATACCACCATATTTTTTCAAAACAATATAAGGACTTATTTTTGGGTTATCCCATATATAATTTATTCTTCTATATGGCTTAAAAGAATAAGCTGCAAAAAGAATAATCAGAGCTAAAAGAAACCACGGAGACAACACCACAGACAAAATAATAATTGCAGTCAGAACTATAAGTGAAAAGAATCTTACAAGGTGCCTGTATAGATACATTTTCC
Organism: Actinomycetota bacterium; assembly: GCA_018897225.1. Classification (GTDB taxonomy): domain Bacteria; phylum Actinomycetota; class Humimicrobiia; order Humimicrobiales; family Humimicrobiaceae; genus JAHILC01. The sequence continues at coordinate 2,308 of JAHILC010000198.1, read as the reverse complement.
CTAAAGCATCCCCTTTGGCATACCTGAAAAATTGTTTGAAAATTTTGCTCAGGTTATCTCTCATTTTCCAGTAAACTATAGCTTCGGGATTGTAGTTTATTTCATATCCTTTGGATCTCAGGTTAAAATTAAATTTCATATCTTCACCATAATCCATAACTTCGGGATATCCTCCAACTTCAAGCCACGCACTTCTCTTAAAACTCAGATTTCTTGAAGATGGCATGTATTTGTCTTTTTTTATTTCTTCTTTTTTTGGCATAATCGAGGCTGCCAGGCAAGATTGCAGAAAATTTTTAGCCTTTGCATAATTATATCCACCAACCACACAAAGCTCTCTGCTGTACTGGAAAGGCTTAGTTATCTGCAAAAACCAGTCTTTATCAAGTATGCAGCCGGAATCGCTCACACAGATGATCTCGCCCATGGCACTCTTTATTGCAAAATTTCTTCCTTCAGATATCCTTGCCCCATTTATCTGAAATATCTTTACATTTATTCCGTCAAGAGTATCAAACAAAATATTGCCGCTGAATTTTAAATCGAAATCTTTAACCTTTTTTTGGAAATAATTAATCAGAATATCCAAAGTATTATCTTTTGAGCCTCCATCAACAATGACAATTTCTTCAGGAAGAGCGCTCTGTTCAAAAAGGCTGTCAAGAAAAGCAGATATGTCTTTTTCTTCATTAAAAAGAGTTATAATAAAACTTACCTTTTTTAAAATCATTTTGTTTTTTTACAATCAATAGTATTTTTAACAAAACAGCTGTTTGAGTTTAAACTTTCCTGCTAAAGTATAGTTTGAAAGTTCGTGCTTCAGAAGATACTCTCTCCTTATATATTCTATTTTTAGGTTTAAAAACAAGAATTATGGAAAATACCAGTATCCTGTTAATCACTCCCAGGAAAAATAAATAGCTCTCAAACAAAGCATGCGTAAGAGAATAATTCTTTAAGAAATAAAGCCTTCTGCTCTTCCAGATCTGGGAATTTCTCAATGCCTTATTGCCGGAAGCGACTGCTCCATCGTCATGCCTTATGGAATATTGGCTGAAATAATAATTTTTAAATCCGGCCCTTGAAAGCCTCAGGCAAATATCTGCATCCTCGCTATACATGAAGTAATCTTCATCAAAGCCTCCAATTATCTCAAACACTTCTTTTTTAATAAGCATAAAAGCTCCGGAAAGCCAGTCGACTTTTCTTATGCTTTCGTGGTTCCAACCCGATAAAAAATAAGACCCAAAAATTTTTGAGCGGGAAAATATTCTGTAAAGAAAATAGCTTTCAAAAAACTGCCTTGCAAGCGTCGGAAAAGACCTGCAGCTGTGCTGGATTGAATTATCAGGGTTTAGAAGCTTAGCTCCGACAATCCCTATTTTTTCAATTTTATTTTTTGAATTGAAAAAATCCAGTACTTTTTGCATTCCGGTTTCAATAAATTCGGTATCAGGATTTAAAAACAGCAGGAATTCTCCTGAAGCGCTTCCAGCTCCTATGTTGGAAGCTTTTGCAAACCCACTATTGTGGCTGCTGGCGATAACATTAAAATTATCAAATTGAGATTGGAGGTTTTTAAAATAATCAATGCTACCGTCAGTAGAGTTGTTGTCAACCACAACAACTTCCCATTTAAAATCTTTAGTTTCCAGCATTGAAAACATGCTTTCAATACATTTTTTAATAAAAGTTAAGCTATTAAAATTAACTATAATTATACTTAGTTCCAAATTTTACTGCTTTCTTAAGCGCTGCCAAGATTATCAATTTCTACTTGAATCAAATCCAGAAGTTCTCTTTCAAAATTTACACTGGAAAATTTTTTTGAGCTTTTTGCAGCATTTTCTTTGATTGAATTAAAGTCTATATTGCCACTGCAAATCTTTAAAGTTATTTCTTTTAATTCAGCCCAGCTTTCAAAAAGAAAACCGTTATACCCATTTTGAATTATTTCAGTCTGGCCGCCTTTATTTATTACCACGGGAATGCACCCTGAAGCCATAGCTTCAACGGTAGTTATCCCAAAGTGCTCAAATTTTTCGGGATGCCTGCTTTCATCTTCTCCCATCCCTGAAGCATGCCAGAAAATAAGTGACCTGGAAAAAAGCTCTACAAGCTTATCCCAATCAATATTTGTCAAAACCTTTATTGGAAAGTTTTCACTCAGCTTTTTAATTGATTCCACATAATCCATGTGCTCTGCTTTATTCTCCACTCCGCCTGCAAGGTATAACGTGAAATTTTTCATTACTTCAGGATTTTTAGTGTAAAGGTCAATGAAATTTTGAGCCATCTCCAACTGCTT